>JAGQVA010000261.1 GCA_020438265.1 Bacteroidota bacterium | reverse complement strand
ACCACCAATTATACCGGGGCCAGTGCCGAAATTATTGAATCCCAGATTACCGAACCTCTCGAAGAGGAAATCAACAGTGTGAACGGGATTAATACGATGAGCTCCATCAGTGCCGACGGACGGAGTACCATCAAGGTAGAATTTGACCTGGGCATTGATATGGATAACGCCGCCAACGACGTGCGCGACAAGGTTTCCCAGGCGGTACGAAACCTACCCCCGGACGCCGATCCGCCCATCGTGCAGAAAAGCGACGCTGACGCACAAACGATTTTTTCCCTGACCGTACAGAGCGAAAAGCGCGATCTGCTGGAACTTTCAGACATTGGGCTGAATCTCTTCAAAGAGCGGCTACAAACCATTAGCGGTATCAGTGAAATTAATATTTGGGGCGATAAACGCTACGCGATGCGCCTCGGATTGGACCCCGATCTGATGGCTGCCTATAAACTGACCCCGCTGGATGTGCGCAATGCGCTTTTGTCCCAAAATGTGGAATTACCTACAGGACGAATTGAAGGTTACCGTACCGAGCTGATTATACGGACGTTTGGCCGCCTTTCTACCGAAGAAGAATTCAATAACCTGATCGTAGCAAAAAGAGAAGGGTCCCTGGTACGGCTCAAAGACATTGGCCGGGCACAATTGCTACCACAAAACGAGCGCACCATACTGCGCGGGAACGGTGGTGTCCCGATGATCGGCATTGCTGTCCAACCTCAACCGGGATCCAATTATATCGAAATTGTCGACGAGATTAAAAAACGGGTCGAACAGATCAAAAAAGATATGCCCGACGATATCCGGCTTGGGGTGGCCCTCGATACCACTGAAAGTATCCGTAAGGCGATTGATGAAGTCCAGCAAACTGTATTTATCGCTTTCGGGCTCGTCGTGTTCGTCATTTTCTTTTTTCTGAGAAACTGGCGTACCACCATGATTCCCGTTCTGACCATTCCGATTTCTCTGATCGGTTCCTTTTTTGTGATGTATCTGGCTGATTTTTCAATCAATATTCTCACCCTGTTGGGAATTGTCCTGGCCACGGGTTTGGTAGTAGACGATGCCATCGTGGTAATGGAGAATATTTACACCAAGGTTGAACAGGGAAAAGATCGCATTCAGGCGGCTTTTGCCGGATCGCGAGAAATTTTCTTCGCGGTAATTTCGACGACAGTAACCCTGGTTTCGGTTTTTCTACCGATCATTTTCCTCCAGGGGCTTACGGGAAGACTTTTCCGGGAATTTGGCATTGTGGTGGTCGGCAGTGTGATTATTTCTTCTTTCGTTAGTCTGACCCTAACGCCGATGATGAGCTCCCGCATTCTGAAAAAAGAAAAACCTCGCAGTAAATTGGGTGCGAGAATCGGGGACTGGCTCAAAAATCTCGGAAAGGGTTATGAGGCATCGCTCTATGGTTTCATGGATCAGAAATGGATTTCTTTCGTGATTATTGGCGCCTCCGTAGGTTTGATTTTGGGACTGGGAAGCCTTCTTCCCTCCGAACTGGCTCCTCTGGAAGACAAAGGCCGTTTGCGGATTTTCTCTACTGCTCCCGAAGGAACGTCTTACGAGATGATGGACGATTATATTGAGCAAATTGTCACCCTGACCGATACTTTACCCGAAAAGGAATCCATTCTCTCGGTAACATCCCCCGGCTTCGGTTCATCCAATAGTATTAACAGCGGCTTTGTCCGGGTTACCCTGGTACCGGCCCAGGAACGGGAAAAAAGTCAGATGCAATTGGCGGGGGAATTGAGTGAAAAAATGCGTGAATTCAACTTTGCACGCTCTTATGTTTCTCAGGAGCAGACCATTGAGGTGGGGCGTTCACGGGGTTTACCGGTACAATTTGTGGTACAGTCGAACAACCTGGATAAACTAAAAACGATTATCCCCGAATTTATGGCCCGGGCTAGCGAGAATCCGAATTTTGATGCAGTGGATTTGGACCTCAAATTCAATAAACCCGAGTTACAGGTTGATATCGATCGCAATAAAGCCCGCGAAATGGGAGTTGCCGTTGGTGACATCGCCCAGACATTACAGTTGCTTTACAGTGGCCAGCGCTTTGGCTATTTTATTAAAAATGGTAAGCAGTACTTCGTGATCGGTGAGGCGATTCGTTCGGCCCGGGACGAACCCGCTGATCTGACCAAAATTACGGTGCGTAATGACCTGGGAGAGCCTGTACAACTGGATAACCTGGTTACCACCCGATTTGAAAGCAGTCCGCCTCAGCTTTATCGATATAATCGTTTTGCCTCCGCGACCTTCTCTGCCGCACCTCGTGCCGGTGTAACCATCGGTCAGGGAATCGAGGAGATGCAGAAAATCGCTGACGAATTACTTGACGAAACGTATACGACCAGTCTGACTGGTACGTCAAAGGAATTCGCCGAAAGCTCCAGCAACCTGATCTTTGCCTTCTTACTGGCTTTGGTTCTGGTTTATCTGACGCTCTCAGCGCAGTTTGAAAGTTTCCGCGATCCGTTGACCATCATGCTGACCGTTCCACTGGCACTTGGTGGAGCAATTCTCTCCCTGTGGTTATTTGACCATACCCTCAATATTTTTAGTGAGATCGGGATGATTGTTCTGGTGGGAATTGTTACCAAAAACGGAATTCTCATCGTCGAATTTGCCAATCAGCGTCGTTTACAGGGACTAAGCATCGAAGAAGCTGCGATTGATGCGGCGGCTCAGCGTTTTCGCCCGATTTTGATGACCAGTATGGCGACCATTCTGGGAGCCCTGCCAATTGCCCTGGCTCTGGGAAGTGGCTCGACCAGCCGCATTCCGATGGGGGTAGCGATTATCGGAGGATTGGCCTTCTCCCTGATTCTGACCCTTTACGTCATTCCGGTTCTTTACACGCTCATCACTAGTAAAGAAGAAAAGAAAATACTGAAAGAAGAAAATATTGAAGAATATGCATAACTATCACGAGAGCCTTCCTCTGGGGAGGTTTCTCCTTCTCATCGGTGGTTTTTTACTCCTTCTGCCCTTTTGGGGAAAAGCTCAGGATGAATTAAGCCTGAGCGACCTGATTAATCGCGCCCTGGAAGAAAATTACCAGATCCGTATCTATAAAAATATTGCCGAAACAGCGGAAAATCGCAACACGATCGGAAACGCCGGAATGTTACCTAATCTCAATCTGATAGGTGAAACCCGGACAGCCATTAACAATTCGCGGCAACAGTTTTTTACAGGGGATTCACAGCAGGCGACTAATGCGCGCCGAAATTCTTTGTCCACGTCCCTTCAGGCCAACTGGATCGTTTTCGATGGATTGGCGATGTTTGCCCGCAAAGAGCAGTTTGAAAGGCTGGCCGCGTTGAGTGAAGCAGACACGCGTTTTTTTATCGAACAAACCGTAGCTGATTTGGCGACGGCTTATTACCAATTGCGGCAGGAAACGCAATTACTGGCCGCTTACCAGAAGACATTGGAAGTATCAGAGGCACGTTTAGCTTTTGAGGAAAAAGCCTACGAAATTGGTGCCTCTAATTTGCTTAACCTGCAGTTGGCGCGGGTGGACCAAAATACCGACCGCTCCCTGATTCTCAACCAGGAAGCGCAGATTCAGGAAATTGCTCTGGCAATTAATCGTTTGATCAACCGCGAGCTCACCGCTCCTATTACCCCGATTGACAGCATCCGTTTGGCTCCGGAATTTGACCTGTCGGGCCTCTTGCAAAGTACCCGGAGCAATAATGCTTCGCTAAACCAGCAGCAGCTCAACGAACTGGCCACTGCCAGTCAGTTCGATATATTGCGCGGGGCTTTATTTCCCCAGGTAGAAATCTATGGTAACTTTGGCTTCGATCGCCAGGTCAACGAAGTAGGCTTCCTGCAGTCGAGCCGTACCTTCGGACCAGAGTTTGGCATTAGGGTCAGGTTTAATCTGTATTCTGGCGGATCTGATAAAATCGCCAGCCAGAACGCGCAGATTAACCTGGAAACGGAACAGCTTCGCACCCAGGAATTAAATATAGAAGTGGAGCGATCCCTGCGGGCGGCGCATTTGCGCTGGCTCAATCACGCTCAAAGGGCTCGTCTGGAAAGAGAAAGTGTCCGTGAAGCCAATGACGCACTCAAAATCGCCCAGCGCCAATACGAACTCGGAGCACTGACCAACGTTGATTTTCGTGTGATTCAATTAAACGCCATTAATGCAGAGACGCGCTTTTTGGAAGCACAATTTGCCGCTAAAGTCAGGGAAATTGAATTGTTACGGCTCAGTGGGAGATTGGTGGAGGAAATGTTGTAGGTTACTTTTTTATCCCTAAAATATAAAAATCTAAATCGCAATCCCCAAACGAAGATTGGTAATCGGAAAAAACTGCCATGCAGTAGTAACTCCCGGCGTAACATTCACCTGACTCCGAATAGGATCGCCGTGTGAAAACTTGAATCCAAAGTTGATGTCAAAATAACCGATTTTGAAAATACGCCGCTGAAACCCATAAAGCGGAGCAATGGTGATATTATCCACTGCAAAATGAGGAGTATTATCTGTGGCAGTCCAGCCCGGGGAGATTTGGATCAACCTGGTGCCAATATTCAGGGCAAAATAATTAGCCGAGAGATTGTTGACACTTGTTCCCGCGCCTATTCTTTGTTTGAGATTATAGTAAAACCGGGGTCCGAAAGAAACGCCAACCTGCCCCGAACCCAGATCTGTTTTAGGTTTGCTTCCCGGGGAGATAACTACTCCAAAAGCCGTGGAAACTTCACCATTCAGCGACCAGGTTGTCGAAAGTTTTTGTTCATATCCAATGCTGATAACCCCTGAGAAATCCCGTCCGTCAGTCGTTTTGACAATATTCAGCAGGTCAATTTTGATTACATTTTTTTCCTCATTCATAAACCCGAACAGGCGGTGTTCGGCAGGGGGGAAATTGGGAATGGAATCTTGCTGGGCATGCAGTGCAGTTCCCGTCAGGAAAATCATAAAAAGGACGAAGGGTAAACTATTTTTCATAAGGTTACCTTTTGGCAGTAGTTACAAGCGTGTAGATGTCTCAATCTAGCTATTTTTTACATCTTTTGGAATAAATGAATGGGGTAAATTTTTATGCACTATGCTATTATCACAGAGATTATGTTTACAACTAATATAATTTTCCAGTATCTTTTTACAAATCACTAAAGCATAACCAAAATGCCTGTCAAACCCATTGAAAAAAGCACTTCTTCATTTTTTGTGAAACACGCAACCATTGCAGACAGCCTGGAACAAATTGCTTCAGAGTTGGGCGGTGCAATTGAAGGAAAGTATAGCAGTTATTTTATTGAATATGATTTATTTATTCCGTTGGAAAAAGGCCAATTACAGATCAAAGCCCAAAAGCAATTAACTTCTGTAGATGCTAAAATTATTCCTCGCGATGCTTTTTATGTGAGGATTACTGAATTAATATTAGAACTGGATAAAGCCTCAAAAGAATCTGTTGTGATAAAAACGGGGAAAGGACTGAAAGGTATTCTTCTAAAGAATTTGAATGGATTTAATCAGATTCACGGCCATCCCAAACACCTGTACAAAACTTCCAGCGAAACGATTTTTAACCAGATTCTGATCAATGCAAACGCTGATTTCTGGAATTATCCTTTAAACGAATTCAGATGTGCTGCGGGGAAAAGTGAGGTTTATCTGAAGTTTTTCCATTTTATAGAGGATGGAGACGAATTGAAGCGATTGATTACCTTTTTCTCGAAAATAGCAAAATCCCTTTAGCTTCAAGGTTTTCCCATAAAAATTCATTTCTACCTACATTTTCGCCCCTGGCGGGCTTTTGAGCTGAATGGATATATTTTTATATGAAACCCTTATTAGCTACTATCCAGACAATAATTTAAATGACTAATTATCCCTCCAGAATTTTTATCTAAATTTCGCGTTCTGCTTTTTTGCATAAAATTTTCAATATCCGATCGCTATTCGCAAATATCAGTCTGGTGGTTTTGCTTAACTTTTTGGTTAAGCCGGTCTGGCTGTTAACGGAAATGGTGATCCAGGATGAAGTCGGGCATGAAGACTGGGGACTTTATTCTGCCTTGCTTTCTCTGGGGTTTTTATTTATCGCTTTGTCCGATCTTGGAATCAACCAATATTCCACCAAAACCCTGGCCAGCGAACCTGGTCTGATGCGTTCGTATTTTCCGAATCTGCTCACCGTCAAATTATTCCTGGCGTTTACCTATCCGTTTCTGATGCTGGTCATTGGGTGGATATTGGGGTATGAGGAAGAAGAACTCTACTTTCTGCTGGTGCTTTGTCTGGTTCACGGAGGCAATCAGATCATGCAGTTTTTTCGCGCCAATTTTCAGGCGATGCAGCGCTTTAAAATTGATGGATTGCTTTCGGTTTTTGACAGGATTGTATTATTGATTCTGGTAGGATATCTGTTTTATACAGAATTGAATATCCAGCGATTTGTGTACGCCAGAATCGTGACAACTGCATTTAGCGTATTGGTTTTCTACGTTCTCATTTCGCGAATCTATGGCTGGTTAAAACCTCGACTGGAACTTCCGCTGATTAAAAATGTGGTAAAACTCAGTTTCTCTTTCGCTATGATGACAGTGCTCTATTCTCTGCATGACAAGGTGGATCAGGTGATGCTCGAACGATTGGCAGGAGAAAGAGAAAATGGTCTTTACGTGGCTGCCTATCGCTGGCTGGATGCTTTTAGCATGTATCTCTGGACGGTGCTTCCCATCTTTTTCGCTCGTTTTGCTTTTTATATTAAAGACCTGAAAGAGCAGGAAAAACTTCTCCATTTTGGGCAGGTGATTACAGCTTTGCCGATGATGTTTGTCAGTGTGTTTGTTTTTTTCTACGGGGAAAAATTACTCTTTCTTTTTGGGCAAAGTACCCCTGCCGAAATCGAGATTATGCGTCAATGTCTGGTGGCCTTATTCGTCGCTGCTTTTCTTAATTCGATATTTGCGATTTTCTCTACCCTGCTTACCTCCACGAATCACGAAGGTTTTATCAATATTCTGATTGCAATTAGTATTGTAATTAATGTGGTGCTCAACTGGATTTTTATTCCCCAATACGGAGCGATTGCCTCAGCCTGGACGACGCTTGTCAGTTATGCTTTTATCG
>JAGQVA010000260.1 GCA_020438265.1 Bacteroidota bacterium | reverse complement strand
CACCTCAGGAAATCGATCAGGAAAAAATTAACGAACTGGGTATCAGCAAAAGAGAATACGAAGTACTGGAACAAATTTCACAAGGGAAATCCAATCAGGAAATTGCAGAGACTCTTTTTATTTCTGAAAATACGGTAAAAACCCATGTTTCGAGTCTTTTGGTTAAGCTCGATGCAAAGAGGCGTACACAGGCTGTGTCTCATGCGAAGGAGATGGGGATACTTGTGTAGATGTTTTTATCTCTCTCATTGCGCCGCTTTAAAAAACGGCGCAATGATGTAGAGCCTTTCATTCTGAAGAAAGAGTTGCCATTTATCCTGGTGATAATAAACAGGGGCATTCATCAGAATGAGGGAATTTGTTGTATTGCGCCGTTTTTTAAAGCGGCGCACAAGGCAAAAAGGCTAATAGCCAACTACCAATAAATGGGCCCTTTACCTAAATATTTCTCAGCAATCGGCAAATAATAATCCTTCATTTCATCCAGATCATAGATTTGCTCGCATTTGGTATAAAGGTCGTATTTGTTGAAATCAAGAATCCATTCTTTATACAGATAATCCTCCGGACTCATCAGAGATTCATAACTTCCTCCGTTATGCCAGGGGTAGAAAGAATGGTAGCGAATCATCACCATTCCCTCTTTGGGGATTCTGTTTTCGGCATGATTAGAAAGCACCTGATACAGATATTCATCATGGCCCCAGGCCAATTCCAGGTTATCAAGGCCACAGCCTTTTTCGTAAACACCTTCAGGGGTATTATAACGCGGATCACTCATATCTGCGTTTAATGCATTAAAATCGGGATACACACAGGTATCGGGCAGAGCACATCCTACCACAAAAACATCCCCTACGAGTCCCCATTGCTCGGCCTGGCTGGTTCCATCTTCATCACTTCCCCAGAGATACATCATTTTGCCCAGGTCGTGAATGAGGCCTACCAGTTGCATCCAATCGGGACGATTATCAGCCCTGATCGCCTCAGCCGACTGAATCAAATGTTGCACATTGGGTAAATCCAGATCAGGATCACTCACATCAATCAGGTGATTGAGTTTTTCCATCGCGTCCCAAAGGTCCATGGGGCGGCTAAATGTGAGGTATTTTTTCTTCATGCGCAGAACGTAATCATACGTTTGATTTGTGCGCATTTTGCGGTAATGCTCCCTTACTGCGGCATTGACATCCAGTTTGTCGTAGTTGCGGAATTCTTTTTTTGCTGTAGCCATTTTATCATTGATTAGGGTGACAGTTTTGTCTGGCAAAATAAGGAAAAAATTGCTAATTTCTGTTCCCTCCTGGCCCTCCTCTGCTTTCCACTCCCTTACCTCCTCCCGACTGTGGATTCTGATCTTTTTCAGATTCTGTCTTCATAACAGCATTCGTATTAATCTGCACTTTATGATCCTCAAAATCCCAATTGGCGCGAATCGAAATTTCTTTTTCGTCAATAAAGATTTTTTCAGGCAAACGAGGGGGAGAAAGAGACCCTGGTGTCCACACCCCGTTTCCATCTTCGTCCAGAATAATTTTCGCAGTGTATGAATCTGCCGGAAGGAGTTTGAATGAAAAAGTGGTATCGTAAACCGTCCGTACAATCTTCTTATTTTTATCCAGCAAATGCATTACAATTGGCCCTTTATAGACGGAATCGTACAGCACTTTTCCCTGAAGGTTTCCATATTCTTCAGGATTAAACCATTTGAGAGGATAGGTATAGGTTGTATCTGTAGAAGTGCTGTCAAAAATCTGGAAAAAGGGCCCTTTTATCCTTAAGACATAAGGAAGGTTTGGTTTGAGCTTGTTTCCGGGTTTTACGCTGACTTCCAGTGCTTTGGCAGAATATACCAAAGGAAAAATCTGCCGATTGGAATCCCTCCTGGCTGTGTCAGTCAATGCTATCAAAGCCGTATCAGCATATTCAAACCTACGGTGTGAGAAAAAGGTCCAGGCTTCTTTTTCAAGGTTCAATTCGGGCTTTTTGAGCAGAGGAGTTTCCAGGGTTTTCCTTCGGGTAGGAACCACCCGCAAAACTGAGTCAGCGTGATTGTTGAGGCTGTCGGCCACATGCCGGATATGCAGATGGCTAAATTCCTCCTGAGGTCTTGAGGTGTGGACGATCAACTCAAAATCTGTCCCGCCAAACCATGAATAATCAGTTAATTCTACCGAATCCTGATTTAATGTATCAGTCATAATCAGGTTGAGTGAATCAAGACGCAGATTCTCATCAAACCGAATGGCAAGCGTGTTGGGGTTCCACCAGGCAAAATTGCGCAGGCGGGGAGCCTGATTATCAGGTAAAAATGAATACAGTTTTACTGTTGCCAGTTGAGACGAATCATCCGGAAAAACTACCACAGAATCTTCGGAAATGGCGATTTTTTCATTATCCTGACTATAGGTATTGGTTTGGTCCTGGTCCGCAACTCCATAAACTTTATAGGGCGTATTTCTTAAATATTTGAATTCAAAATTACCTCCTTCATCACTTTTGGTAATGTATGCAGGCCTTTTATTCTTCAGGTTATTATTCTTAATACTATCTGCATCAAACAACATCACCGTCATATCTTTTACCCCTTTTCCAATCACCGGGCTGATAATTTTTCCTTTCATTTCCATGCTGTCCAGGACATCACCAGTACTAAAAGCCAGTGTATAAGTCTCCTCCATTTCGTTACTTTCTGTATTATCTTTAATACCTGTCAGGGTAATGACATAAGTTGTTTTGGGGCGAAGGTCTTCTGCAAATTTTATCGTGATCCTTTTGGCATTATCGCTACGGATGACTTTGGGGCGTTTGATAAAGGGGGAAACAAATATTTCCTTATCAAACTGAGGCGGTTTGATCGCTTCACTAAAAATAAATTTCACCTCATCTCCGGAGAAATTCAGTGATTGATTAGGCGGAGAAGTTTTTGCTACTGTTGGGGGTTCTTCATCGCGGGCGCCTCCCTGGGGAGATGCAGGCTGGGCGCAGCTGAATACTGCGGCTAACAGGCTGTAAACGGCAAGATGTGTAGCCAGTTTACCCCATAAACGAATATCATACAAATCTATCTTCTTCATTTTCATTTACTTCTAATAAAAAAAAGGGAAAATATGCTGCCAATACTCCCTACGATTAACAACGTCGGTTTAATGTATTTTCCCAACGGAGTCGGGTCTGTGCTGCGTAGTTCTTTAGAACTCTCCCTATTCACCTTTCTCAGGGTACTGGCTTCCAGGGTGTCCCGGTAAGTAAAGACCTCGGCTCTTCCCGAAGAATCGGTGTGATTCAAGGCTATTCTCAGTTCTCTTAAGTATTTCTGCTTATCGACTTTTGCATATAATACTCTGGGAGTGATTTTTATGCTAAAGGTCGAAGCCGAGTCAACCCTTATTTGCGAAAAATAAGGCTGAATATCAAATCCTGAAATGGTCTGGTATTGATAGCCTGTCGCGTCAAAATAAGGCTTTAACTGTTGTTTCAGGATGGTGTCGTTAGAGGGTTGTGCGGAGGCTGCAAGAGGGAAAAAGGTGAAAATCAGGATTATATGAATGCTTTGTAAAATAAATAAATTTATGTATCTGGGTGAAAAGACATACTTGATTTTAAGTAAAAACAAGAAACAAGAATCTAAGAAGTATAAAGAAAAAGCTCTGTAAATCAATGAATTAACTTTTGACTTTTCCATTTCTTGTTCCTTGCTTTTACTTATATTTTATTTTGTATGAGATAATTAATCTTACCCTTCGCGCATCCCGAGAAAATATAAAAAAATATGTTTCCCAAATTATTCATTAACTGATCTCTCTTCTAAATCACCTTCTGTTTCTTCAAATATCCTCGAAAACCAAACCAACCCCAACCCAGTACCGGCAAACAAAGCATCGAAACAACCATCATATCTGCGCCAAATAACCATGCACAGACAGGAACCAAAGCCAGAATCACCATAATAAACAGATTCATAAAAATCGCTTTGCGCAGCACATCGATCTCCTGCCAGTATGGTTCCAGGGTTTGATGGATTTCTTTGATCCATTCAGAAGCAAAACCATTCGTCTCACGATAGGGTGCCAGTTCCTTGAGCAAACGTTGTATTTCCTGCCATGATTTTTTATTCAGGCCTTCCTCATTGAGTATTTCGATTTCCTCCCGAAGAGCCTGAATGGGAGGTTTTACTTTTTCATCCAATAGTAAATAGTCGCGATCGCTCATCATATTTAGTCCGCAGCTTTGGCAACGTTGAGCCTGAAAAGGGGTGTTTTTCTCTAAACAATGGGGACAAATGACGGATAATGATTCTTGCATGGGTTTAGATTCTGCCTCAAAATTAGCGATAATCCTGTTATCTTTGCAGCCTTTGGCCTATAATTATGATTCAAAAACAACACCTATTGCTGTACACCTTTTTAAAATCTCGTGCAGATTTCACTGATTTCACAGATAATATCCAATGCTAAGCGTTAGATCTGTGCTATCTGAGGGAGAGATTACTATGCTTGATATGCAAACCTGAAAAGTATTCGGTAGTTGAAAAACAAATTACCGACGAAGAATAGATTGGTAATTCTTCTCAAATCTGTTAAATTGTAACCAAAGACTCGCCCATGGACAACGCAAAAAACCGTCTGCACGAATTGATAAAGGATTTAGGCCATTACGAAAAATGTGTCTCATTTAAAGATAAGGTTCAGGATCAACAGACCTTTATTTCCCGGGCGACTCTGCAGGTAAATGATGGTCGTATCATCGAGGGCGAAGGTACCGGAGAAACCAAAAAAGAGGCACAAATTCAGGCTTGTGCAGCCGTTCTTGAAGTCATTGACCAACAACATCGGGATCTTTATGTTGACTGGATGCAGGTAAAGGTCGCTGCACAGCTAGGGGACAGCCTGATCAAACTTTGCGCTTATTTATCCGATGAAATGCCCAGCGCGGAAGATAAATCCCTGTGGTTACAGGAAATGGAGTCGGACAGCCACATGGTAAGTATATTTGACAAGATGCACCGGGCCAGCCATCCATTGGTCAATATTTTTGGACAAAATCTGGGTGCCAAGAAAAAAGCCACCTGGATAGAGGCGCTGATTTGGCAAAGATTCGGCCAGGAGATTATTGCTCCGGGCAGTGGAAATGCGTTTCATCAAATAGGAGATTTTTTAGGCGGAGAAATGACAGAAATTGGAAAAGAAAAAAGGAGGAAGTCTGTTAAGACTTCCTACATGGATACTTTCAAGGCATCGCTCTCCAGGATTTTTTCAATCAGAAAACCATAAGACTCCCGCACCGGAAGTTCTTCATCCACGAAGATTTTCCTTCGTACAGCGACAGTTTTTTCACCAGTCTTCGGATTCAATCCTTTTTTCTCGTACTCCTGCCAGTAAAAACCAATTCCGCGTTTTTGCCAGGCCGGGACTTCGTTAAAATTAATCCCATACTGGAAAAGCAGTTCGTTTTTATCCGAAACAGTCATCCCCAGCATAATCTTTGTCGCCTGACGGGCAGTTTTTCCGTTTTCCCTTAGCTTCCAATAACAATAGGCATTCAGGGAGTTTCGTAGCGCATCCTGGTTCCTCCATTGAAAATAATCTACGACATCCTTTCGCGAAGGAAGTTGCGAAATCCGGCAATCAAAAGTCGCAACATCATTGATTAGCAGTGAAAATTTGGCGCTGGCTTCTCCTGCCAGAACAGAGTTGTATTTTCTCAGTTTCCGACTAAAAGCATTTTCATGCTGAGAAAAAAGCAAGGAAATTTCATCACTTTCAGTATATCCGTAAATGACGGTAAACCCACAATTCATCAGATGTTTGACGGTTTCTACCATCATATCCCTAAAACGAATATCAAAAGGAGCTTCAAACTTGTGTACTTCCTTTGTCAGTCTGGTAAAACTACGTCCGTCAATACGCGCCACCATATATACTCCAGGCAGCACGGAATAATCACTTGCGGTCTCAAAGATCCGCATTCGTTGGTCTAAATCATCAAATTTCATTTTCCCATGCGTTAATTATAAATTGATTGTTTTCGATTTTGACATAAAATAATCGGTCAAATCCTTCCTCCCATATAGGCAATTCCAGCTTTTGAAAAGTAGCCAGTATTCCTTTTTCGGCAATTTTTTCTTTTCCTTTTCGCTCGGCATTTCTGGCCAGACAGTCCTTGATCTGAGACTGAAAATAATACCCCACAACCTCGTATTTATACTCCTTAAATTTCTGAATATACCTCTGCCTTGTTTTTAAATCAGGGTTCGTATTATCAATGACCACCCGTTGCTGTAACTCCAGACATTTGTCCAGAAACTGCCTTTCCTTATTGCGGGTATTCAGCAAATCCAGACTAATCCTCATGTGCGTATTAAAAAACCGTTCCTTGTAAAAAGAGGATTTACCAGATGCCTGCAACCCGATGAAAATGATACCTTCCATCAGTTTGACATTTTTTACTATACAAGTTTGAGGGGATTGAGCCAGGAAAAAATTAGCTCAGATTATGTATTCGGAATTGCTTAAAAAAAGTTAGCAACATTTGCTTAACAAATATGAAAATAATATATTAGTTTTATATTTGTTAAGTAAATCAATGAACCCATCTCCGCCCAAATATATCCTCCGTTTTCTCCGCTGGTTTTGCAGAGAAGACTTTCTCGAAGAAATCGAAGGAGACCTCCTGGAATTGTTTGAGCAACAATTCAAATCATCTCCCCGTTGGGCAAGCTGGATGTTTCTCTGGCGGGTTTTTCATTATTTCCGGCCAGAATTTCTCAAACCTTTTTCCACTCATCCTATAATCCATTTTGATATGTTTCGCCACAATCTCCTGATCAGCTATCGCAGTTTTTTGCGTAATAAAACCTCTTTTCTCATCAATCTCGGAGGATTATCTGTAGGCCTTTCATGCGCGCTGTTCATTTTTTTATGGGTGCAGGATGAATGGCAAATGGATAAATTTCACGAGAATGACGACCAGCTTTATCAGGTCAGACAACTGTATTATAATGGAGGAGCCAATGACTTGATGGACTCCAGTCCTGCGCCTTTAGCGAAAGCGTTAATGGAAGAAGTTCCAGAAGTAGAACTGGCCATTTCTGCGCAATATGATGATTCTTTTTTTGATGGAGTTGTTGTGTATG
>JAGQVA010000259.1 GCA_020438265.1 Bacteroidota bacterium | reverse complement strand
GAACATAAAGCAACGATTGAAGCTCCCGGACATGAAAAAATCACCACCCTTCTTCGGGTGTTTTCTGACGGCGCATTCGATATTCCTTTGGCTTTTACTGCTTATCAACTGGAAGAAGTGCTTCTCGAAGCAGAAACAGCCGGGCAAAACCTCAACAGTGCCCAGGCAGGAAAAATTCAGATCTCAATGATCGATATTCGCAAAAGTCCCTCACTATTGGGAGAGGTAGACATTGTGAATGCGATTCTTCTTCTTCCCGGAGTTTCCTCTGTAGGAGAAGCGTCCAGCGGATTTAATGTTCGTGGGGGTAATATCGATCAAAACCTGATCATGCAGGATGGAAACCTTATTTTCAATTCCTCGCATCTTCTCGGTTTCTTTTCCGTGCTCAATCCCGACGTTGTGCAAAATGTAACCCTGTATAAAGGACATATTCCCGCGCAATATGGAGGCAGAGTATCTTCTGTACTCGATGTCGATATGATTGAAGGAAGTTATCGAAACTTTAAAGGAAGAGGGACAGCAGGTCTTTTTTCCAGTAAATTTTCCATTAACGGGCCCATCCAAAAGGGAAAAAGTTCTTTTGTTTTGGGAATGAGAGGCGCATATCCGACTTTGATCACCCGGTTTAGCGATAATCGGGATGTCAAACAAAGTACGGCTTATTATGGTGATTTTACGGCTAAAGTCAGTCAAAAAATAGGAGAATTGGGTACCCTTTCTGCCTTTGGCTATGGAAGTACAGACTTTTTCCGCTTCTCTGAAGATTTTGGTTTTAACTGGACAAATCTTCAGGGCGGTCTGACTTATCAGCAAATTTTCAATAATGACAAATCACTGAAAATACAGGTAAATAGTGGCAGATATGTCAGTAATTTCTTCAATGCTGACGGGGTGGAAGGCTCTGAGAATATTTCCGGAATTGATAACCTGAAAGCAACAATCAATTTCCAGATGGTTCAGGGAAATAACCACAACCTCAATATGGGTGTCAACGGAACCTTCTACGATGTACATGCCAATGAGACCAAACCTTTTGGTGAAAATTCTTCTCTCCTGCCTCGTATTGCTCAAAAAGATCAGGGCCTGGAACTGGCTGCCTATATCAATGACGATTTTCGACTCAATACATATATAAGTTTTTCTGCAGGGCTAAGGGTGTCTTCTTTCCAGAATGTAGGACCATTCCAGGTATTTTCTTATGCAGAAGGGCAGGAACGAACGTTGAGGAATGTCCAGGATTCCACGAATTATCAGAGTGGAGAAAAAATTAAACAGTTTTGGGGGCTAGAACCTCGTTTTTCCATGCGAATTCTTTTTGATGAGATGACTTCCGTCAAACTGAGTTATAACCGGTTGAATCAGTACATTCATTTATTGTCCAATACAGCTTCCTCCACACCGATAGACCTTTGGCAGGTGAGTAATCCTTATTTCCCTGCACAAATAGCGGACAATTTTTCTCTGGGTTTCTTCAGAAACTTCCGTGGCCGCGACTGGCAGTCTTCCTTTGAGATTTTCTATCGCGATCTGAAAGGACTGGTTGTAACCAAAGATTTTGCCCGTTTATTGACCAATCCTCATATCGAAACAGAGGTATTAAATGCCAAAGGGATTGCTTATGGCGCAGAATTCAGTCTCAAAAGAGATATTGGAAAATTGAGCATTGAAAGTTCTATTGCCTATACACGAAGCTTAAGACAAACCATTAACAACCCCGATGGACAGAATGTAAACGGAGGGAAATGGTTCCCTGCTGATTTTGATTCTCCGATCAATATTTCTATCACAGCCAAATACCGTCCCCTGACAACCCGTACCATTTCAGCCAGTTTTGTCTATCGTTCTGGCAGGCCCATTACCTCTCCTGCGGGTGCTTTTTCGGTGTATCCATCCTGGTTTATTCCTCTGTTTTCAGACCGAAACCAGTACCGGATTCCCGATTATCACCGATTGGATCTGGCTTATACATTTGATGACGGAATTATTAACCGCCGAAGATTTAAAACCGATCTGACATTCTCGATTTATAATATTTATGCCCGGAAGAATGCATTCTCCGTCTTTTTCAAAAAAGAAGGTAATTCTTTCAAAGCATTCAAACTGGCTATTTTGGGGACAGCTCTGCCATTTGTGAGTTATAATTTCCGTTTCTAATTCATCATGTCATGAGACCTTACTTCAGCGTAATTTTTACCCTCTGCATCTTGCTGGTAACAACTGGCTGTATTTCCGAATTTGATTTTCTTCATGAAAAAAAGGAAAACGGTTTTTTAGTTGTGAGCGGGGTGATTTCCAACAGCACAGAGAATCGCAGAATTACTGTCTCACGATTTAATGATCTCGATACCAGTTCGACTCCTGTTTCTGTAACAGGATCAGTATTTAAAAACGATCAATTAGAAGCTGAACTGATTGCAGATTCTATTGGAGTGCTATCTTTTCCTCAATCTTTCAAACTTGAAGAAGGAGCCGCTTATCATGTAGAAATGACTACCGCTGACAATCAGGTTTTCAAATCAAATCCTGAAATCATCCAGCCTCTTTGGAAGGCAGATTCCATGTCTATTGAAGTAGAACGAAGAGTAGTCGGAACCAATGCTGGCGGAGGACCCCGTTACGAGTGGTTTGTAGATGTTTTCACCCATATTCGGATACCTGTTTCAGGAGAAGTCCAAAAGCTGCTGCGTACACAAATGGACGAAGCCTGGGCAGTGAAAGAAGTGCAGAATCCGCGTGATCCCTTTAATGACATTGTCAGAACCTGCTATCCAACCAAAGATATTACGGAGAATCCTTCTCTTGTATTAAATACAGGAAATTTTGTTCCCGGAGAAACGATTAAGGTCAAAACAGGCAGTCATATTGTTGACCAAACCTTTCTTCACAAACACTATTTTAATGTTTATCTGCATAGTCTTGGCAGAGAAGCATTTGAGTACTTTTCTTCTGCACAAAGACTCATCGATATAGAAGGGAATTTTTTTGATGAAATACCGGCTCCCTTATCAGGTAATGTATACAACACTGATTCTGAAGGTGAAAAAATCTATGGTTATGTAGAATTTTCTCAGGCAGACACCATTCGGTTAGGAGTTGAGTACAGGGATGTAGGACGTTCCATTTTGAATTATTGTGAGCAGTACTATTCATGTACCTATAATCCCCCCAATAGTGCTTCATCCTCCGCTTGTTATTGCCTGGATTGTCATCTGGTATATGGCTTTGAATCTTTATACAAACCTCCTTATTGGGAAGACTAACACTATTTGAATGAAACATTATTTTGAACATAAAATCATGAGGTATTCAATTTTAATGATCCTGATTCCTCTTCTGGTAGCGGGCTGTATTTCCGAAATTGAGTTTCTCGATGAGGAAAACAGCTTTATTTCCATTAGTGGGATCATTACAGATAATTATCAAAAGAATATTATCACAATAGTCAGAGTAAACGGCTACACAGGAGAAGTCGAAAAACTCAAAGCTACGGGAGCCTATTATAAAGATGGGGCCATGGCTGGTCCTTTGGCTCAGTTTAATTCAGGCGAACTGGTTTTCCCAATAGATTTCAGGGTCGAAGAAGGAGCGAGCTATTCGGTTGAAATCAAGGTTGACAACAAGGTTTACCGGTCTCATCCACAACTGATAGGACCAAAGTTAAAGATGGATTCTGTCTCTTTTGAGGTCAATACCCGACTGGATGGAACCAGTTCAACCGGTACCTTGGCAAATACTATTTACGCAGACTTTTTCGCTCACATTACCGTTCCTTCTGACCATCGTGAAAACCCTCAGTTTTATCGTTGGCAGGTGGATGAAATCTGGGAACACAGAGAGGTGAAAAACAATGGAGATCCTGAAGACACGGTTAATATATGTTATCCCCGCACGGATGTAACCGAATATCCTTCAGTCATTGTTTCTACAGAGACATTGGAGCCTGGTTCAGCCAAGGTGTTCATTAATAGCCGGGAAATTGGAAGAACCTTTTTGCATAAACATTTTTTTAATGCCTATCTGCACACGATCAATGAGCCCTTATACAGATTTTATGATAAATCTCAGCAGCTTATTGATGATAATGGTTCACTTTACGATGTTACTCCTGCGGCAATCGATGGCAATCTGTTTAATGCAGATGATGAAAGCGACCGGGTACTGGGAGTGATTGAATTTGCACAGGTAGATACACTGAGGCTTGGTATTTACGGTTATGAAACCAAAGTATCAACGATCACCGATTATTGTCAGGCTGATGATCCTTGCCGGGAATTTGTATTCCAGGGAGGATTCCCACCACCACCTTGTCCATGTTATGACTGTGATAAGGTATTTGGGGCTCAAACCCTGATAAAACCTGATTATTGGGATGAATAAATTATATTCTATCCATGAATGAAAAATAATTGTAATTATGGAGCGAAAACATCTACTAAAATACTTATTCATGGCAAGTGTATTTTTCACCTGCCTGCCTTTGATAGCACAGAAATACGTTCCTGAATACTTACATGCCCACTTCGACCGGACCTTTTATGTAGCTGGTGAAGACATGTGGTATTCTGTCTATTTTCTCAATCCCTATACACGCCAAAGTGAAATCCTTTATGTCGAACTCATTGATCCTGAGGGAAATTACCTCATGCGTCAAACCTTAAAGGTACAAGGAGACCAGGCTCATGGTGACTTTGCGCTTCCCCCCCTGTTGGAAAGAGGTTATTACCAATTCAGGGCGTATACAAAGTGGAATTTAAACTTTGCCCCACAGGAGATCTACAGTGAATATATCGCCATTTTTCCAGCCAGACTTTCTAAAGAAAAACCTGTTGCCGAAGAACCGACCTCTGATCAGGCAAGTGATTCCTTAGGCCTTATTACGCTGAAACAGCCGGCTGTCAAACCCCGGGAAAATATTGACATTACCCTGAAGGAGATGAATGGAGTGGGTTCTATTTCTATCATCGACCTGAAATTTGTCCGGGATATTGACCGCAATCGAATTATCGAAAGAGTAAGAGAAGTTAAACAGAAACCCATTATTCCTCCCAAAGGAGGCGAACCGGAAATACAGCCGGAAACGAAGTATACCAAAACTTTTATGCTCAGACAGCCGGGTACAAAAGATTATATTACTTCCAATTTTATTGCAGGTTTTGTACAACAGACCCATCAAAAACTCATGAAACCTTCTGAGGGGGGAATTGTTACTTTTGAGTTTAACGATTTTTATGATAGTTCTGTCGTACAGTTTTTTGACGCCAATCCGTTTAAAGCTTCCTATATTCCTCTGGTTTCCATGATCAATGACGATGTACCGATTGATCCACCCGAACCCAGCCAAAAACAGCCAACCTTAACGCCGGAAATTCTCCGCTATATCCGCGATTATCAAAAAAGATTTCAGTTGAATAACCTTTTTGGCAATCGCAATAATATGCGGGCAGAAAAACCAGTGGTATTGCCTTCGACCATTGAAGCCACTTCATCCTATAAGGTGGATAATTATATCGGATTTACGAAGATGGAGGATTTTATCAAACATACCGTTCCTCCGGTAAAGCTGAAAATGCCTAAAAAAAATTCGGATGAGAGGCCACTGTTTAAATTATATGTTCCACACAAGGAAGTGATTCGCGGGATCAAGGTTGTCGAAAAACCACCTCTCCTTTTGGTCAATGATTATTTCACCTATGATATTGAGTCTGTTTTAGATTTGCAATGGGATAATGTTTTACAGGTAGATGTGTTTAATACCGCTGAGAAACTTCCCCGCCAGTTTGGACCGATTGGTGATTTTGGGGTAATTGCTTTTCAAACCAGAGATGGCCAAACTCCTCCGGCAATCAAAGAAACAGAAAACAACCTGAAAATCGAAGGGTTTTACCTGCCACGCAAATTTGAAGTTCCGGACTATAGCAAATCAGGTTCATCCAGTAGCCGGGTTCCTAATCTGCGGCCCGTTCTGTATTGGAATCCCAATATTACGCTGAATAATCAGGAAGACAGGACGATTACTTTACCTGCCGGTGATCAGCCGGGAAAATATCTGGTCCAGCTTGAAGGAGTAGATAAAAATGGAATTGCTTTTTATAGTGAAGCAATCATTGAGATTACGATTAACCGGTAAATGGTAAGTAGTAAAAAGCCAGGAAGCATCTATGGGTGCTTCCTGGCTTTTTATTATAAGTTTATTCTCACTCCTGCCACCCAATTCCGCACTGGAAAATACGTATTCCGCAGTTCAATCCCGGGGACAAGGGGATTTCCCTGGCTGTTTAGCCTTGCTTCGGGGTCTACTCCGCGATAGCCCGTAATGGTAAACAGGTTTTGACTTAAGAGATAAACCTTCAGATTCGAGTACCATTTATCACTGGAAGTCCATGCATAGGAAAGTGTCATATAATCCATTCGGGCATAGGAAGCTTTTTCAACATAAAAATCAGAAAGCTGGCCAAATTCCCGTAACCGACTGACTGGCCTTTCTGTAGCAGAACGGAGAATATTATTCACCCCCATTGAATAAGGAATTTCATAAAAATAGCGATACGTATTTAAAATACTATGGCCAGCAACACCTGTAAGTTGGAAATCCAGTGAAACATTTTTCCACTGAATGGAAGAATTCCAACTCCAAAGAGATCGGGGTAAGGCATTTCCTATATAATCAAAATCTCCCTCCGAAGAACTAAATCCACCGCCATCAATATCCTTGAATATCCATTCTCCATCTGCATTAATCCCCTGATACATATATCCCCAGAATTCTCCCACCGGCTTATTGTCCCGAAGATAAATAGCCGGAAACCACCTTCCTGGCCCATTGGAGTTGTCTCCAATGAGGCGTTTATCCGGAAAGTCTTCATATTCGGAATCGAGGGTCATCAGCCAGGTGCGGGCTCTGCCAAGGGTAAATCGGTTTTCTATGGAGAAGTCTGGGTTTTGCTTAAACAGACAGTTGGTCAGACTCAGTTCCAGACCATTGGAATTAAGCGCTCCGGCATTAAAAGTAAACGCCCGGGAAATTGAACCTCCTGCAACCGGAAGGGTAATATTTTGAAGGAGATCAGTAGTTTTTTGACCATAAAAATCAACAGATAATTGCAAAAATCCATTTTCCATTCCGATATCAAATCCCAAATC
>JAGQVA010000024.1 GCA_020438265.1 Bacteroidota bacterium | reverse complement strand
AATGATTTGCAAAAAGGAATTGTCGGCGCTTTGGACGATCTGTATCCCGGAATTGTCAAAGACGATTTGTACTTCACTGCCCGCCGGGGCGGGATGGAGGACATTCCCGAGATGGGCGACCTCCAACTGACCGGAGCAGAATGGGAAACCTCCATCATGTGGTGGAATGCTGAAACCATTGGCAACTGGTGGGATGGTTTTGTTCGCCATGCTTTTCTGACAAATGATGAAAAAGCGATTAACCAAAGTCATCAAATCGTTGCCAATCTGCTCAATTCGCAAGATGAAGATGGGTATATCTGGATTTATAAAAAAAATCTTCGCTATCAGCATGAAGGTTCCAATGGCGAACTCTGGGCACAGACTACCGCTTTTCGCATGCTATTGGCCTACTATGAATTTACTCAGGACCGGCGGGTATTAGAGGCTGTGGAGAAAGCCATGGCAGTTACCATAAAAAACTATGGAGAAGAAGGGAAAAATCCTTTTTATCTCAAAAATGCCTTTGGAGGAGTTACACATGGATTGATGATGACGGATGTTTGTGAGACGCTTTACCGGATTACCGGAAATCAGACCTATCAGGATTATGCCACCTATTTGTATCGCGCTTTTTCTACCTATTCGATCAACCGCGCTTTTAATGATTTGCGTTATCCTTATTTACTCGAAAAAGATTCTCTGTTTACCGGACATGGCGTACATACCTATGAGCATCTTCGCTCTCTGCTAAATGCCTGGTATGATACTGGTTATTCTGAATTGGAAACTGCTTTTAGCAATGCCATGTACAAACTGGATTTTTGTATGTTACCCAGTGGTGCAGGACATGGAAATGAATGGATTGCAGGAATGAAAGCCGATCCGAATGAAACTTCTACGGAGTATTGCACCATGCTAGAACTAAGAAATTTCTTCACTTCAGCTATGCAGAAAACCGGAGATATTTCTTTTGCAGACAAAGCCGAAAAACTGACTTTCAATGGTATGATGGGTTTTAGAAATGCAGAAGGAACAGCAATTACTTATGGAAAAGGAGACAACTGTTTTGTATTGGATGGGCATCATCATGGAAAGGAAGAACAACACGAAGATGTTCGTTATAAATACTCTCCTACGCATAGTGATCCAGCCGTTTGTTGTGTCCCCAATTATACCCGAAATTACAGCTACTATCTCGATCAAATGTGGCTCAAAGATGAAAGCGGATTGACAGCAATGCTGTATGGTCCCTCTGAGCTTACAACGACGATAGATGGGAAACAAATCACCATCACCCAGGAAACCAATTATCCTTTTTCTGATCAGATTATCTTTAAAATCAAGGTAGATGAACCCGTGAAAACGACACTTTCCTTGAGAAAACCGCAATGGTCGGAAAAGGTAAATGTACAGATCAATAGTGGAGATGTAACCGAAGCAGATGATTTTTTAAGGGTAGAAAAAGAATGGCAGAATGGTGATGAAATGATTCTGACCTTTGAGCATAAAGTGAAATACAACGAGCTTGCAAGTAATGAGGTTTATCTTCAACGTGGGCCATTGGTGTATGCTTATCCGATTCCGCATCGGGAAGAGGTAATCAAAACCTATGCTGGTACTGACTTTAAGGATTATTATTGTAAACCGCTTGATGATCAATTGGCAGAAGTTACTTTGCCTTATTTAACTCCCATCGTTCCTTTTGCTTATCAGGAATTGCCTTTGGGCGAAAACCCCTGGTACAAGGATTTACCGACGCTTACAGTACCAGTAGCTTCTCCTGAAGGAGTTAAAGAAATTCAGTTGGTACCGATGGGAAGCACGGTTTTGCGGCGGGTAAGTTTTTCTATGTGAGAAAATGTATGGTAGAGAGATATTAAATTGCATCATAACTAACAAAAAAATGAAACCCACCATTCTCCCCCTTTTCCTCCTAATCATCCTGGCAATGGCTTGTTCAAATAACAATCAGCCAGCCTCCACCCCAAACGAATCTTCCCTTTCCCAGCCACCAGAATGGGCCAAACACGCCATCTGGTACCAAATTTACCCTGAGCGCTTCCGAAATGGCGATCCCAATAACGATCCCACGCCAGAAGATCTGGAAGGCGGATATCCAGGGTTTACCCCTGAAAATTGGGACATTACCCCCTGGACGCATAACTGGTATAAACCCGATGATTATTTTTCTGAAGTTTATGGGAAAACAGATATGGCGGGATACACTATTCAACAATTTAGTCAGGCTTCCCGGTTGAGAAGATATGGGGGTGATCTTCAGGGCGTACTCGATAAAGTTGACTATATACACGATTTGGGTATTACGGCTGTTTACTTTAATCCATTAAATGACGCTCCTTCTGATCATAAATACGACGCCCGCAACTGGCGGCATATCGACAGAAACTTTGGCCCTGATCCCCGCAGGGATGTCGAAATCATTTCCAGAGAAACTCCCGATGATCCTGAAACCTGGGAAATGACCGGAGCGGATAGTCTTTTTGTGGAAGTAGTAAAGGCTTTTCACGAAAAAGGGATAAAAGTCATCATGGATTATTCGTTTAATCATACGGGTGTCGATTGCTGGGCCTGGAAGGATTTAGTAGAAAAACAAACTCAATCGAAGTATAAGAATTGGTATTGGGTAAATTCATTTGACAATCCAGAAACTCCAGAGAATGAATTTGACTATCGGGGGTGGTTTGGGGTAAAAGATCTTCCCGAAATCAAGGAAACAGAATATCAGCAGCATGCCGAGAAAATTGTTGCTTTTGAAGGAGATCTGGCTGATCAGGGAGCCAAGCAACACATATTTAATGTAGCGAAACGATGGCTTGATCCCAATCAGGATGGCGATCCCTCTGATGGCGTAGATGGTTTTCGTCTCGATGTTGCAGTAGAATTGCCTTTGGGTTTTTGGCGAGAATTCCGGGAAGAAGTTCGCTCGGTCAATCCCGAAACCTATATGGTAGGAGAAGTCTGGTGGGAAAAATGGCCCGATGATCTGATGGACCCTGCCCCTTTTGTCAAAGGAGATATTTTTGATGCGGTGATGCACTATCGTTGGTATCGGCCCACCCGTCATTTTTTTGCACAAGCTCCTGATCAACTGAGTGTTTCGGAATATGTCTCACAGTTAAAACATTTACGCAAAGACATCAGACCTCAAAGTTCTCAGGTAATGATGAATGTAGCCGCTTCTCATGATTCACCACGTCTTTCTACCTCTCTTTACAATCGTGAGAATAAATACAAATTTGGTACAGAACCCAGTGGCAATCCTGATTACAAGCTACACAAACCTGATGCTCAAACCTGGGCAACGCAAAAACTTCTGCTTGTACAACAATTTACCTACATCGGAGCACCCCATATCTGGGCCGGCGATGAAATGGGGATGTGGGGTGCAGATATGGGAGATACCCGCAAACCTTTAATCTGGAAGGATTATAATTTTGAAGTGGAATCAGTACATCCATTAGGAAAGGATCGACCGCAGGACGAGGTAAGATTTAACGATGAGATTCATAAGTTTTATAAAACATTAGCTTCTCTTCGCAATAATCATCCGGTTTTGAGAACTGGAGAGATTGAGTTTATCATAGCAGATGATGATAAAGAAGTATTGGTTTATCGTCGTTTTGATGAGGAGAATGAAGTGATTGTTATTTTTAACACTGGCGATCAGGCTCAGACGGTGGAGATTCCTGTAACAGGTAAACGAGGGTACCAGGATTATTTTTCGGAGAAAATTTACAATGTTGAAGAAGGCCTCATTACTATACTTATGGAAGCAGGTAAGGCAGGTGTGTTAATATAAGCTGCCTGGAAAACTAAAAAATAATACAGAGGCATATGGATAACCGTCTGGCTATCAGATTTTCCCTCTATGCTTCTGTATTTTTTTATCGAATGCTTGACCTCACTATTACTTCC
This sequence comes from Bacteroidota bacterium, assembly GCA_020438265.1. Classification (GTDB taxonomy): domain Bacteria; phylum Bacteroidota; class Bacteroidia; order J057; family J057; genus JAGQVA01. The sequence goes on along the minus strand of JAGQVA010000024.1, from coordinate 15,338 downwards.
TTCCTATCTAAAAAACCCCACTTTCTTCTTCGCAAGCGCCGGTGCCCAGATTTTTAAATTATCAAACTGGCCGGTATCGTCAAAAGACCCCAGGCCTATTCTCCCTTTATCAAAATGGGTATCTGTCGTTTCCATAATCGGGGTGGTCATATCATCAAAGTAGATTTTGATCGTTCCTTCTGCGATCTTTCTTTCGATCCTGACTGTATGCCATGAATTGGTTTTTCCCCAATCCGTCCCCTTTGTGGTTTTGGTGGCGATATTGGTGCGGGGCTCGTCATTGACAAGGAAAATATTGTTTGCGTTATTGTCGGCGACACTGGCAATATGGACATAGTAAAAATTGGTGGGAGTATTGACGCCAAAAAACAGACATAAATCCCGGTGGCCATATTCCCGACCTGTCTGGCTGAGGTTGGCTTCCAGAACAAAATCTCCGACAACTACATCCTTGAGCAAAGCAATATTAAACGGAGATCTGACCCTGGCTTCGTATTCGCTTTTCCCAAAAAGCTCCAGGGTTTTTCCCGTTGCTCCTTCCCCGATTCGCCATGCTCTTTCATCAGACATTTCAAAGTCTCTGATAGCCTGGGGAGATTCAAAATCCTGGGAATAGACGAGTTTGTAACCATCCGGAATGGACGATTGAGCGAATACATAAAATGGCAGAGAAACACTTATCAGCAGGAGCAGGAGTAGTTTTTGTCGCATGATTTTTAATTATTAGTGGTATTTATGATCCAATTGAGGATTGTAATAGGAAAGGTAGGGAGATAATTTGATTATTCCCTGTAATGGACCTCAGCTTACCTGCTCAATCGTTTCCGGATTCTATTTTTTCTCTTTTTCTCTAATGAATAATTTACCACAAACCATCAGTTTATTTCCTCTCCTTCTCTAAGGAACGCAATTGTTTTCCAGGACTCAGCTGAAACTGTTCCTTCATCATTATCTCAAAGATTGGGTCTGGAAAAACGAAAATGTCCGATTTCTAGAAAAATTATACTTCCCCTTCTGGTATTTTGGGCCTCTATAGTTTTAATTTTTACCTAAACACTCAATTTTATGAAACAAAATTTCTTTTTAATTATCAATTTGAGAGGCGCAGGTATGCTCTTTTCACTATTACTACTGAGTGGAATATTTGCTAAAGCTCAGACTGCTTATGTTCCGAGTACTTATGACGGGAACCTTTATGTGATTGATGTGGCTACCGCTACAGTGGTAGACACTGTTTACTTAGGTCCTGATTCAATTACTGACCCCAGAGGGGTTTCTGTGAGTCCCGATGGGAAAAAGGTATGGATTTCAGATTCAGAAAGGAATCTGGCCTATGTGATAGATGCTTTTACCAATACTGTTCTCGATACCATTCCTTTAGGAGATGGACCGGGAGGAATTGTCGTTTCTCCCGATGGTTCACTGGTATATTCAGGAAACTTTGATGATAGCACCGTTATGGTGATAGATGCCTTGACCCACCAGGTGATTGACACGATTATTGTTGGAGATGGCCCAGGTTTGATGGGCGTAAGCCCGGATGGAACGGAGCTTTATGTAACAGTTTCGGACCTGAATGAGGTTGTGCTTGTCAATACCAATAATGGCACAGTGGTAGATACTTTTCCTGCGGGGGATAATCCTCAGGCACTCGCCCTTAGTCCTGATGGATCTGAAATCTATGTAACCAATTTTTATGATACGATAGTAGTTGTTCTGGATGCCAGCACTAAAATGATTACTGACACCATATTAGCTGGAGAAGGTGGAGCAGGCCTCGCCTTTACTCCAGATGGGAGCATGCTTTATGTAGCTAATTTTTGGGATGCAACTGTTAGTGCAATTAATACTTCAACCAAAACGGTAGTAGCTACGATTCCGGTTGGGGGAGATCCAAGCGGGCTTTCTGCCACTCCTGACGGTACCCAAATTTATGTAGCCAATCAGGAAGATAGCACTGTGATGGTCATTGACGTGGCAACCAATACTGTTGTGGATACAATTGAAGTGGGGTATGGGCCAGTTGCAGCAGGTAATTTTATTTCCATCTATCCCAATCTCACAAACTTTACGGCTCTTCCTCTCAATCTGCCTGGTTTTAACAAAGGTGCTGCAACCTGGGGAAATATTGAAGCTTCAGGAGGACTTGGGTTTGCTATCGCGGGTTTAGGCCCTGGAAATGTTCCTACTACTCAGCTCTATACGTATGAAGGTAATGACAGCTTTGCGCTGTTTAGTGCTCCGGCTGTCAGAAATATCACGGCTGATGGCCCTGGTTACCTCGACTGGGGAGACTTCAATAATGATAATATGATCGACCTCGCCCTTTGCGGAGAGGATGCCAATGGGCAAAATATCGTCTGGTTGTACAGAAATGATACCAAAACGGGTGGAACTTTCTTTGGTTCTTATTCTTTCTTCCGTGGAAACTGGAGTTCTGTAGCCTGGGGCGATTATGATAATGATGGAGACCTGGATGTTCTGGCCGTTGGGGTAGATGCCCGCGATCAGACAAGCCGGATTTATGTGAATAATGATACCAGTTTTACGGATGGTGTGCGCCTTCCCGGGTATTTCGATGCTTCCGGTGACTGGGGTGATTATGACAACGACGGTGATCTGGACATCCTGCTGACGGGTAGGGATTCTACCTCCGGGAATGCTTCTGTTGTAGTACTTCGCAATGATGGAAACGATGTTTTCACTGACATCGGCGGAGGTTTTACTGGTCTTTATCAAAGTAACGGAAAGTTTGCAGACCTGGACAATGATGGTGACCTGGATATCCTGGCTGCCGGTTATACCAACTCCAATATGCCCAGCACTACCATTTACGAAAATGATGGAAACGGTGCATTCACAGCAGTGGCAAATTCAGGACTGATCCACATGGCCTACGCTAATTTCAGCATTGGCGATTACGACAACGATGGATTGCCTGATATTGTCATGGCTGGTGATTATACAGGAAATCTTGACCCTGTGAGCAGACTTTACAAAAACATAGGCAATTTGACCTTTGAATTTGTTGATATTGGCTTAAAAGCCACTACTCAGGCTGGAGTTGCTTTTGGAGATTATGATACAGATGGGGACCTTGATATTCTCCTGACCGGGCTTAACTTCCCAACGCCTTCCAAAGGTTATGTTTACCGCAACGACGCCGCATCACCCAATATGGCTCCCTCGATTCCGGCCAATCTTTCTGCTATCGCGGCAAATGGTGGTAATTCTATAGAGTTTAGCTGGGATGCATCTACAGATCCAGAGACTGATTCCGATGGACTGAGTTACGTTATGAGTATTGGTCAGATAAATATAATTGATATTGCTAGTCCTCTGGGAGACACTACATCCGGCCTTCGCTGGGTAGCCAGCTCTGGTCCGATTCAAGGAAATAGCTGGACCCTTTCTGAAGTGGCAATCGGTGAGACTTATTGCGCAATGGTAGAGGCAGTTGATGCCGGATATGAAACATCTGGCTGGAGCGATCAGGCTTGTCTGATGACAACCAGCCTGGATAAAAACCTCAATCCAATGCTTCTGAAAGCTTATCCTAATCCCGTTAAAAATCAGTTAACAGTAGAACTTGATGGCACCCCTCGCCTGACAGCACTCAGAGTGATTGACATGAACGGTAAAATTGTGCTTCAAAAAAGTGTTAATCAGGTTGAAATGACTATACTGGATGTATCACGGCTCACCAGAGGAATGTATATTCTCAAAGGCGAGACTGACGATCAGACTATTAGCTTGAAATTTATTAAAGAATAGGACTGTTTAACATTTTTCTCATTGTGATGACACAATACCCCGCAGCAGTGTATGCAACTTTGCAGCGGTGTTTATCAGACCTTCCAGGCATTCGAAACCCTGGAAGGTCTTTATGGTAAATATTATAAGCCTGCCGGGTGTTTTTTCAACTGGTTTTCCACCGCTTCGGAAAGTAATTTATGCAGAGAAAAAACAATCAGATGTCAGGTATATGTTCCCTTTTCATTGACCAAAACCCGAACTACAACCGGCATTTCATCAATAATTGTACTATTGATGATTATCACGACTGATTTATTATTTGACCAAAACCTTCCAGGTTTCGAAAACCTGGAAGGTTTAAAAGTGAAAGAAAATCAGTCGTGATAATAATTATTCAATCTTATCTTTACAAAAAGAATTAAAAAACTCTATTTTCTCCTTCACAGTAAAATGCTCATCCTCCCAATAACTAAGTTCCTTTTTTATTGGCCTCACATTCTCAGGTGGCTCATTATCCGCTTCCTTTTTCCTGAGTGTCTTTTTGTACTCAGTTAATTTTTCGTTTGTTTTTTCAAATGCCCCTTTCGTGCTTAATTTTAAATCATATAAATCGAGTTCATAGCATCTTTTAGAATTATTCCTCAGCTTATTAAGAGTTCCCTGATAAACAGAAATTAATTCTGAAAGTGCCGTTTTTTTGTTTGCCTGATCTACAAAAAGCAGATAAGGGATAAAATCCCCCTCAGAGTCATACCGATAGTATTCAGAAATAGCCATCGTGGAATCAATAATCCCAAAATGATGAACACAGGTAAGTTTGGGGACAACGTAAAAATTGCAGTTCCGGAAAGGCGATTTTTCCTCTGACTTATTTACCAGGCATCGTACCACATGCTTGTATGTAGGTAAAGAACAACGAATCATGGCATCCTTTAACGTATCGGCTTCATCAGCATCTTCAATCCATATTTCCGGACGGGGCAAAACCAGATATCGGCTGTATTTGATCTGGTGGTCCACAATCAAAGACTCAAAAAGCCTGTAAATTTCTTCATGCGCTTCGCTATAATAGGGAATGGCTTTTTGGGCTTTCATGCTGGATCGGCCACGCCCAGTGTAATCATAAACCTGTATACTGCTTCTGGCTTTTTCCAGATAAGGTCTCAGTTTGGAAACATATAAATGTTGAAATTTTTCCTTCTTATCCTGATCAGACAATCGTTTATCCATCTCCAGATTGATAAAAAAGCTCTCCCCATTTTGAGAAAAAAGTTCGGGATCATATAACCATTGATCAAATGGAACATCAAATTCCTCATAAAGAATTTTGATGGTTTGTCTTCTATGATTGATATAGACGTTTGACGCCTGATCACCGTTTTTATCATAAATTTTCCGGTGAAAATCCCCCCAATTATTTCTTTCCGAGCCAAAACGCTTGAATAACCGGTCTTTAAAACGGACTTCTGCTGTTGGGTCATTTTTAAACTTTTCTTTAATGTGCTTCTTAAATTTCTCCAGAAGTATTTTAAAAGTTACTGGTTCCCCTTTGGGAGACTGCATAATCGTACTGATAAAAAATTGGACAAAAGCAATTCTACTTTTTTTTCTTTAAAAAAAGAGAATCATTAAATGTTTTATGAGAAAAGGCTGCAAAATTTATGCAGACAGCTAAATTATCACAAATTGAGAAATATTTGAACGCAATTCTACTTTTTTATTTCGCAGAATTACTTTCCCCAAAAGCAAAATTGCCATAAGTGCCTATAAGTCAATAAGTTAACACAACCTATTGCATTGAAAACATGCTAGATAATTATTACCTTAAGGTTACGAGTTCTTCTTTTTTAATTAAAACCATAATGATATGAAAAATTATCAAGATCTAATCGGAAAATCAGGGGTTGCGCTATCTTCCTTGCACCCGAGCGGGTTGGTGGTGATTGAGAATGAGGTTTACGAGGCAAAATCAGAGATTGAATTTATTGCAAAAGGCAATGAAATCGCAGTCATTGATATTGATATATTCAAGAACATGCTCATTGTGAAAAAGGTGCGTTGTCCCGAAGAAATTGCTTAAAATCATTATTTTGAAATGGCATCAAGTATCAGATCATTGTAAATAAAGAATTTATTCGGTAAGCTTGAACAAAAATGAGCCAACCCAACAATCTTATCGGAAAAATTCTTTATGTTTTTTTGTTTACCATCGGCATTCCAATCCTGCTTTGGTTTTGGGCCCAGTCTGAATCATGAAAGAAAACCATAAAAAAGCGATTCAAACTACCTGGTTTAGCCTTATGGGAAATGCTTCTTTGGCGCTGATCAAAGGGATTACGGGCTATTTCGGGAATTCTTATGCACTTATTGCAGATGCGATCGAATCAATCAATGATGTATTTGCCTCCATTCTTGTCCTTTTGGGACTGAAATACGCCAATCGGCCTGCCGATGAAAACCACCCTTACGGACACGGAAAAGCAGAACCTCTGACAACTTTTGTCGTGGTGGGATTTCTGTTGATTTCGGCCTTTATCATTGCATCAGAAAGTATTGAGAATATCCGAACGCCTCACAAGGTTCCCAAACCTTATACCCTGGTGGTGATTACCCTGATCATCGTCATAAAAGAACTGTTCTACCAACTGGTTTCCAAAAGGAGTCAGGAAACCCACAGTTCTGCTCTCAAAGCCGAAGCCTGGCACCATCGAAGTGATGCAATCACCTCTTTGATGGCATTTATTGGTATTTCTATCGCTCTTTTTATGGGAGAAGGATATGAAAACGCCGATGATTGGGCGGCACTTCTGGCTTCGGGCTGGATTATTTATAATTCCTATTTGATTTTTCGTCCTGCCCTGGGAGAAATCATGGATGAAAACCTCCACGATGATATGATTAAGGAAATCCGCAGAATTTCCCTGACCGTAGAGGGAGTCAGTGATACCGAAAAATGTTATGTCAGAAAAACAGGACTTACCTTTTTTGTAGACCTTCATCTGGAAGTGGATGGAAACATTACTGTCAGAGAAGGGCATGAAATCGCTCATCGGGTGAAAGTAAAACTCCAGAATGAAATTCCTTCAATTTCAGATGTTTTGATTCATGTTGAACCAGCAGGAGATTTGAGGCACGAGATGGTTGAACCGAAAACAAAATAAAATTGTCTGTAGAGACAAGGCATACCTTGTCTCTACTACAAATTATAGTCTATTCCCTGACAATCTTCTGATTAAACACCCCATTCTTTCCCTTTGCCTGAATCAAATAAACCCCGGCAGGAAGATGTTTCACAGACAATCGCTGCAAAGGCTGAAGATTATTCACCTCCTGCAAAATCCGTCCTTGCAAATCCAGGAGCTTCACAGATTCAAATTTTGAAACATTTTCAAATTCGATGAATAACTGATCTGCCGAAGGATTTGGATATATTCTCACGGCATTCTCTATGATTTCAGGTCCTATTCCCGTAGAAGAAGCGCTCCCATCCCAGGAAGTCAAAATTACATTTGAAGCACCTGAAGTAGGCGTAGTCGTCAGACTTGAATCACCAAATTGCACCGTCCCTTTAATAATTCCACTTATCACAGCCGTATTCTCACCTGTGGTAACAACCGCCCGGACTTCACTCTCATCAAACCCTCTCATACCTTTGATCCAGTCCAGTTCTCCGTCAGATTTGTATTTGGCCAAAAATCCATTCCAGGAACCATCTATGACAATGGAAGCTTCATGATTTCCTTCACCAACCACAAAACTGGAAAGGCCATTTGAATTTCCCGCTCTTCCACCAATAAAAAGATCTCCATTATCATTGGTAGAAATATCAAACACATCTACCCCATTTGCGGGACCGTGACTTTGTTTTACCCATTCTATATTTCCAGCCAAATCGTATTTTATGGCAAATAAATGGGTCCCGGTGATGATTGGCTCTGTAAGAACTGTTCCTCCAATATTAATTGTATCAGTAAAATCACCACCGATATACAATCCATTTCCTCCAACTTCGATATTAAAAGAAGCGATTCTGGCAGTTGACAAACTATCCTCTCCATAATGATGAAGCCAGATAATATCGCCATCAGAATTGTATTTGGAAACAAACATCGACCCGCCATAAGGCTTAAAGGTAATGGTGTCAAAGGTGGTAAAATCACTGGAAGCTGTTGTACCCGTACTTCCCACCCAATAAATGTCATTGGATGCATCAACGGCAATTCCACACCTTGTCATGATTTGATTAATGTTGCCGTATACCCTACCCCAATTCAGCACTCCATCTCCATTAAAACTTCCCATAAACAGCCTGTCGCCAGAGGTTCCACCAACGATAATATTACCAGAAGGAGAAATGGCAAGGGAAGAAATATCAGAAACAGCGAACCCCACGCCATCATCCATAATCGCCCAGATCACTTCGCCATCGCTATTAAATTTGGCTAAAAACAATTCACTTACACTATTCAAAGTCGTAGCCAGGGGAATCGTATCAATCATTACCGCTCCCTGAATAACTCCTCCCATAATCACATCTCCGTTTTGATCGGTTTCGATATCCAGAATTCCGAGAATCCCGGTTCCTTCAAAGGTTTTTACCCACTGGGGTTCTCCCTGAGCATTGAATTTTGACAAATAACTTGCATTCAGAAATATGCCGGCTCCAGGCAAGACTTCTGTTCCGTGAATCGCAAAAGGCCCAAACTGTGTGCTGTCGGCCACAGAACTGGTCATGTAAAGATTGCCATCAGCATCTTTGGCCAGGGTATTTTGGACAGTTGGAATTAGGGGAGCGGTGCCAATTCCCTTTGCATGAAAAACCCATTCTACATTTTGACCATGGGTGATATAAAAACATATAAACAGAAGTGCAGTTAACAACAAAGTTTTGAATTGAAATTGCGACATAGGTTTTAATAATTTAGCATTGGATAGATAAACCCATCACCTGGTATTTTTCCAGATGAGTTGTCGCAAAACTAGGGAGTGAGGAGATGAACTAACATCCCTCATATGCGGTAAATAGAGTTAAAAATCAACAATTCCTCTGCACCTCCGTGTTTTTATTAAATTTGATCCTCCAGCCCAAATTCCCGCATCGCCCGCAAATACCCATACACCAGGTCAAATTCATCTTCACTAAGATCCATGGGTCCCATTGCACTATTATAGCGGAATGATTGCGGGTTCTGAATAAAAGCTCTGAGGTACTCCTTGCTCCGGTATTCGGTGATATTTTGAGGATAATTCAGTTCAGGTCCGACAGAACCTCCTTCTTTATTTACAGAATGGCATTTCCCGCACCGAAGTTGAAAAAACTGAAATCCTGCGGTAAGTATACTATCTTTTTGGATTGGTTTGGGAAAGGAATAGTGGTGCTGCGTAGTACTGTAATCTACCTTGATTTTAATAGTCCCATAAGGAAAAGGGAGTCGTTCCATATCCCTGGCATCAGTAAAGGTAATATAATAGGGCAGAATTTTTTTCCTGACTTCTTCCGGCCAATTCGGTAAATCCTTTTCTGTTTGAGGAAGAATAAACGCATCTCTGGTCAAAAAGGTCCTTAAAGGCATCGCGGGGGCATATCCATCTTTACAAATAAAAATAATCTCCAGGCTATCTGCCCTCTCTATTTCAGCGTTTATTCCCAAAGTTTCCAATCCCTCATTAACCGAAAATCCCCGAAAGGTAGTTCCCGGACCAAAAAAAGGGTCATAAGCCACCGTGTAATCAGCTTCCTGACAATAGGTAACAAATTTGTCAAGCTCTATTTCAAAAGGAAATGATTCTATTTGAAATTCAGGTGTGGCAGGTTGCCTGGCAGCCTGATTACAGCCTGTGATGAGTATTAATGATAAGAATAATAATTTCGGAATTTTCATACACCGATATATTTGGTGGTCCCTACGGATCACGAATTTCAAAAAAAAACATCTTAGATTCACAAAAATTACTATCTTTTCAATCCGTGGATTTTTGTTATCCACAAACAGATTAAAAATTACTTACATATACTACTAATAAGGATCTCATAGTGAAACCTACAGACATTCAAAATCCGGAATACTTTCACAAGGTCGTCGATTGTCAGTATGCCTGTCCTGCGCATACTCCCGTGCCTGAGTATATCCGGCTGATTGCCGCAGAAAGGTACACAGATGCCTATATGATCAACTGGGAATCCAATGTATTTCCAGGAATCCTTGGCCGTACCTGCGATCGCCCCTGCGAGCCGGCTTGCCGTCGTGGCAGAATTGCCGGAGAAGAAGAAAAACCAGTTGCTATTTGTCGTCTCAAGCGAGTCGCAGCAGACAATAAGGGTGATGTAAAAAGCCTTATGCCTCAGGGACCTTTCCCTTCAAACGGGAAAAAAATTGCCCTGATTGGTGGAGGACCGGCTTCTTTAACTGTTGCTCGTGATCTGGCTCCCTTGGGATATGAAATTCATCTTTACGACGAATGGCACAAAGGTGGGGGCATGATGCGCACCCAGATTCCTGCATTCCGCCTGCCCGAAGAAGTCCTTGACGAGGAGGTAAATTATATCCTGGACCTGGGAATACACACACATTTTAATCATTTTGTCTCCAGCATGAAATCCATTCTGGAAATGGATTATGATGCGGTTTTTGTAGGAACAGGCGCACCCAAAGGGCGGGATTTGCACATTCCCGGACGGGAAGAAGCAGATAAAAACATTCACATCGGAATTGAATTTCTGGCGAATGTAGCCTTTGAGCATAAAGACAGGGTTGGAAAAAAAGTCATTGTACTGGGTGGAGGAAATACTGCCATGGATTGCTGTCGTACTTCCCGCCGCCTGGGCGGTGATGAAGTAAAGGTCGTCGTTCGAAGCCCCTTTAAAGATATGAAAGCATCACCCTGGGAAATTGAAGATGCCCAGGCCGAAGATATTCCTATCCTCAATAATATGCCTCCCAAGGAATTTGTCGTTGAAAACGGGAAACTCAAAGGGGTCATTTTTGGTCATGTCAAGGCTGAATATGACGAAACCGGCAGAAGGAAACTGGTTGATACCGGAGAGCCTGATACCTTTATCGAAGCAGATGATGTTATCATAGCCATTGGACAGGATAATGCCTTTCCCTGGATTGAAAGGGATTTGGGGATTGATTTTGGTAAATGGGATATCCCTGTGCTGGATAAGGTCACTTTCCAGTCAACCCTGCCAAAAGTATTTTTTGGAGGAGATGCCGCATTTGGACCAGAAAATATTATCACTGCAGCAGCTCATGGCCATCAGGCAGCAGTCTCAATCCACAATTTCTGTCAGGGAATCGATGTCAATCAAAGACTCGCCCCCATGACCAATCTTGTACGGCAAAAAATGGGAATTCACGAATGGATTTACGATAGCCCGATAGTGAATGACGAGCGTTATCCGGTGCCGCATGAAAGTAAAACCATTACCCTGACCAATCGAAAAGTTGAAGTTGAACTGGGATTTTCTCAAAAGACTGGTTTTAAAGAAGCACAGCGCTGCTTAAACTGCGACGTGCAAACAGTATTTACAGAAGAGTTGTGTATTGAATGTGACGCATGTGTGGATATTTGTCCTACTGATTGTATCACTTTCACTCATAATGGAGAAGAAGAAGATTTACGGACACGATTAAATGCACCAGCAGTTAATCCTGAACAGGATTTGTATGTCTCGGATACTCTGAAGACATCCAAAGTTATGATCAAAGATGAAGATGTCTGCCTCCATTGCGGCCTTTGCGCCGAAAGATGTCCTACCAGTGCCTGGGACATGCAAAAGTATTTTTATAGCGTAACCAAAACCTGCAAAATCCTATGACAAATATATCAGCGGTAAATGATTTCGTGGTGCGCTTTGCCAATGTCAACGGGACAGGTTCGGCAAGCGCTAATACAATGTTTTCAAAAGCTATTTTCCGAATGGGGATTCCCGTTTCTCCGAAAAACATTTTCCCTTCCAATATCCAGGGGCTTCCTACATGGTATGAAGTGCGAATTAATGAAAACGGATATCTGGGCCGAAGAGACGGTATTGATCTCGTGGTTGCGGTCAATCCCCAAAGCATGCAAAATGATATCAAAAATTTAAAATCGGGAGGCTATTTTGTGTATGACAATACCCGAATGCTTTATGAGGATTATATTCGGGAAGATATCAACTATATCGGAATTCCGATGATGAAGCTGAGTATGGATCATTTTGACAATCCCCGTACCCAGCAATTATTAAAAAACACGATATACCTGGGGGCATTAACAGCTTTGATAGACATAGAAATGAACGTCATCAAAGGAGTCATTCAGGAAACATTTAAGAAAAAAGAAAAACTGATTGCCACTAACTTCCAGGCACTTGAATTGGGTTTTCATTATGCAAAAGCCAATTATGATTGCCCTCTGGATATACGAGTGGAAAGAAGAGATAATGTGGGCGATCATATTATGATGGAAGGAAATGCAGCGACAGCTCTGGGAGCCATTTATGGAGGAGCCACACTGGCAGCCTGGTACCCGATTACTCCTTCGACCTCTGTCGCTCAGGATTTTGAAAAATATGCAAAAAGGTTGCGTATAGACCCGGAAACGGGTAAAAACAAATTTGCAGTTCTACAAGCTGAGGACGAACTCGCAGCCATGGGTATGGTCATTGGCGCTACGTGGAATGGCGCACGGGCTTTTACCGCTACCAGCGGACCAGGTGTCTCTCTGATGAGTGAATTCATAGGGTTGGCCTATTTTGCAGAAATTCCTGTCGTGCTGATTAATGTACAACGCGGCGGCCCTTCAACCGGAATGCCTACCAGAACTCAGCAGCCTGATATACTTAGTTCGGCCTATGCATCACACGGAGATACCAAACATATACTCCTTTTTCCCAGTACGCCCACCGAATGTTTCGAGCTGACAGCCGAAGCATTTAATATTGCAGATCGTTTCCAGACTCCTGTCATTGTGATGTCTGACCTTGATTTGGGAATGAATAGTCACATGACTCCTCCCCTCACCTGGGATGACAATAAAAAATACGACTTAGGGAAGGTGCTCAGTGCGGAAGATCTCGAAAATATGGAAGTTTTTGGCCGTTATCTGGATGTAGATGGCGATGGGGTTTGTTATCGGACGATTCCGGGAACACATCCTACCAAAGGTTCCTTTTTTACCCGTGGAACTTCCAGAGATGAATATGCCCGTTACACCGAAAGCGGAGAGGTTTATGTCAGAATTGTAGACAGGCTACTCAAAAAATGGAATACTGTCAAAGACTATGTTCCGGGTCCCAGATTATTCCAGAAAGAAAAAAGCAGTGAGCAGGGTTTGATATTCTTTGGAACTTCCAATTATGCAGCCAGAGAGGCAATGGACATTTTGAAAAAACAGGGAATTAAGGTGGATGCCATGTGTATAAAAGCTTTCCCCTTTAATCATGAGGTCGAAAAATTCATTGAAGAACACGATCAGCTGTTTGTCATTGAGCAAAACAGAGACGCCCAGTTCAGAGCCCTGCTTATAAATGAATTGGACATCAATCCGGAAAAGCTCATCAAGGTGCTGAATTATGACGGATCGCCAATAACGGCGGATAAGATTTTGAGTAAAATTCAACCTTATTTAACGCCGGCTCAGGTGTAAGGCATTATCATCAATTAGAACATACAATGACATATATAAAATCAACATTTCGACACCCGGCCCTGCCAAAAAACAAACTCGGTTATACCCGCGCCGATTATGAAGGAGTTATTTCTACCCTCTGTGCGGGTTGTGGGCATGATGCGATCAGCGGTTCCATCGTACAGGCCTGCTTTGAAATGAACGTCGAACCCCACAAAGTGGCCAAGATTTCCGGAATTGGCTGTTCGTCCAAAACACCCACATATTTTTTGAGTAATTCTCACGGATTTAATTCCGTCCATGGAAGAATGCCATCTGTGACCACAGGAGCCAATATGGCCAATCGGGATCTGGTTTACCTGGGTATTTCAGGGGACGGAGATACTGCTTCTATCGGTATGGGGCAGTTTTGTCACGCGGTAAGGAAAAACATCAACATGGTCTACATCGTGATGAACAACGGCTGTTACGGACTGACCAAAGGCCAGGACTCAGCAACCGCAGACGAGGGTTCCTTCACGAAAAAAGGTGCGCCCAATCCATTTCATGCGATTGACCTCGCCGGATTGGCTTTGGAATTGGGAGCCAGTTTTGTGGCCCGGAGCTTTTCAGGCGATCGTAGCCAGTTGGTACCCATGATCAAAGCAGCCATGTCTCATAATGGTTTTGCGTTGCTCGATGTCATTTCTCCATGTGTGACCTTCAATAATAATAAAGGTTCTACCAAAGCCTATGAATTTGTGCGTGAGCATAATGAAGCCACTTCAGAGCTGGATTTCATTCCGGAAATGGGGCAGATTACGGTGGATTATGATGAAGGGTCATCAGTAAGTCTTCCATTACACGACGGTTCGTTGATTCACTTACAAAAGCTCAACGCAGATTGGGACCCTACCAATCGCAGTTCAGCTGCCCGTCGAATCAACAAAGCCAAGGATGAGGGCGAGATTCTCACCGGAATCATTTTTATCGATTCTGATAGTCATGATTTGCATGATAAGATTAATACGGTTGAGAAACCGCTGAATAAATTAACGCAAGAGGAGTTGTGTCCGGGGTCAAGTGCTTTGGATGCGATTAATGCGGGATTGAGATAGGGAGATTATATTTTTTAGACCTTCCAGGTTTTCGAAAACCTGGAAGGTCTTTAGCATAATAAGACCTCCTATTTCAAATAATCATCTTCCCCGCAAAGCCATCGAATCACATTCTTCGACCAAATCTCCTGATGCTGCGCCGGAGTAATAATCCCCTCTTCTACCGCCAAATCGAGCAATTTTCCGGGATAGGAAGATTGTCTGACACTTTCCATTTCGCCAAGCGGATAGGGATCATCCAGGCCAAGAATAATCTGATCAGTACCTTTTTGGCGTCGCACCATTAGGTCAAGTGAAAAAGTATCATGAACCAGGGTGTCAAAATAGATATTAGGATGGCCAATTGCCTTTCGGGGCCGATGTTTGCCTTCAAACAAATCGGGTCTACCGTCAAATCCCTGTGTCCTCCGCCCGATATTCAAATGGTTTAACTGTCCGCCATGTGCAAAACAAACCCGAATATTGGGATATTTTTCATATAGCCCATCAAGGGTATAAAAATGATAGGCATCTGCACATTGGGCCAGCATCCAGATCAGATGGAATCGCCAGGCTTTGTTTTGCAATTGAATAAATTTTTCTCCATCATAGGGATGAATTTCAATGGCTAGCTTATATTTATCAGCCAGTTCAAAAATGGGCTCTGTTTCCTCGTCAAAAATTCCCCGCCAGGTGCCAATCGAATCCATATAATGCGTTGGCAAACACAAAACCTGCATTCCCAGTTCCTCCACACAGCGTTCAATTTCCCAACAGGCACCGTCAATAAACCCCGCATGAACGACAAACCCACAGGTAAATTTTTCCGGATGATCATGCTGAACCTGAGCGTTAAAATCATTTTGAAAACGGAGGGCGTATTTCATATCC
>JAGQVA010000258.1 GCA_020438265.1 Bacteroidota bacterium | reverse complement strand
TAGTGATAGCGCTGGACGTATCAGGAAGTATGGAAGCCCTGTATTTTACGCCAGATCGACTAGGTGCTGCTAAAAATAAAGCGAGTGAGTTTGTCGCAGAAAGACCTAACGATCGTATCGGGCTGGTCGTATTTGCCGGAGAAAGCTTTACGCAGTGCCCACTGACGACAGACCACACCGTTTTGCAACAACTTCTTTCTGAGGTAAAAGGAGGACTGATCGAGCAGGGTACGGCTATTGGTATGGGTCTGGCTACTTCAGTCATCCGACTAAAGGATAGTGATGCCAAAAGCAAAGTGATTATTCTTCTGACAGATGGTGTCAATAATAGTGGTTTTGTAGATCCTATGACGGCAGTAGAAGCGGCATTGGAGTATGGAATCAGAGTATATACTATCGGAGTTGGGAAAAATGGAATGGCTCCGTTTAAAATGCAGGACTTTTTTGGCAATACCCAGGTTCATCAACAGGAAGTTCGGCTCGATGAAGACCTTTTAAAAAATATTGCTGAAACAACTGGAGGAAAATATTTCCAGGCCACGAATAATGAAGCTTTGGGCCGTGTATATGACGAAATCGATGAGTTGGAAAAGACCAAAATT
Source organism: Bacteroidota bacterium (assembly GCA_020438265.1). Classification (GTDB taxonomy): domain Bacteria; phylum Bacteroidota; class Bacteroidia; order J057; family J057; genus JAGQVA01. Next base: position 6,544 of record JAGQVA010000258.1, on the reverse strand, counting down.
CAGGTTACAAGAGTAACCCGGAAGACAGAAGAATTCTACATTTTCCTGATTATTGGTGGTATTTTATTTTTATTGGAATTGCTGCTCAGATACGCAGTGGTAAGAAGTATTCCTTAGCATATTGAAAAAATAAATGATAAAGTTTGAACATAGCGAGGCCTTATATCTGCTGTTTTTGCTGATACCATTAGCCATTTTGTTTTTATGGTTTATGCTTAATCGGAAACGGGCCATTTCTAAACTGGGTGAAAGCTCTCTCATTGTCCGGTTGATGCCTGAAAAACCCACTTTCAAACATCAGATAAAATTTGCCTTATCTGTACTGGCATTCATTTTTATGGTGATAGCGCTGGCAAACCCCCAATATAGTCGGACTTATGAAAAGGTGAAGCGGAATGGAGTCGATCTGATGATTGCCCTGGATATTTCGCGGAGTATGCTTGCTGAGGATACCAAACCCAACCGACTGGCAAAGTCAAGACAATTTATTTCGCGTTTGATTGACAAGCTGGCCGGAGACAGGGTAGGACTGATCATTTTTGCAGGAAATGCTTATCTCCAGGTACCGATTACTTCAGATTATCTGGCGATGAAAACTTTTCTTCAAACTGTCAACACAGAATTGGCACCTACACAGGGAACAGCTATTGGAGAAGCCATCCGTATGGCTGATAAATCATTCCAGAGCGGCCAGCGACAGTTTAAAGCTATGTTGGTCATTTCTGATGGGGAAAACCATGAAGATGATGCGATTCAGGCAGCAAAAGAAGCAACTGAAAACGGGATGATCATTCATACAATGGGAGTAGGTTCGTCAAAGGGAGCTCCCATTCCAGAGTATAATAACCAAAATATACAGGTTGATTATAAAAGGGATAAAGAAGGAAGCATTGTTTTTTCAAAAATGAATGAACAAATGCTTCAGGAAGTAGCAACTGCCGGAAATGGAAAATATTTTCAACTCAATCAGGGAACGGCAGAAGTGAACGCAGTAATTAACGAGCTCGAGAATATGGAGCAACAGGAATTTGAAGAACATGTCTTTACTGATTATGAAGATCAGTATCAATGGTTTTTAGCTATTGCCTTGTTTTTCCTGTTGCTGGAATATTTTATTACTGAAAGTCGAAGCAGAATTTTCTCTGATTGGTCAATTTTTAAAACCTGATTCAATGATGAAGCACATAGTAACGATTTTTCTGGGACTTTTTATCGGACATACTTTGCTGGGGCAGATGTTTGCCGATAAAGACAAAGCTTTGGTTCGTAAGGGAAATAAAGATTATCTCAATGGTTCTTTTGTAGAATCAGAAGTAAACTATAAAAAAGCGCTGGAGGAAAATTCCCGAAATGCCAAGGCTGCTTTTAATTTGGGTGACGCTTTATACAATCAACAGCGTTATGAAGATGCGGCTGCGCAATTTGAGCTTGCGTCCAAACTGGCTGATGACAAATCTGATAAAGCAGAAGCGCTTCATAATCTGGGTAATTCACTATTGAAAAAGCAGGATTTTGCCAAAAGCATTGAAGCTTATAAAAATGCCCTGAGACTGAATCCTCAGGATATGGATACCAAATACAATCTTGCTTATGCCATGCAAATGATGAAGCAACAGCAGAATCAAAACCAGGATAATCAGGATAAAGAAAATCAGGATAAAAACGATCAAAAAAACCAGGATCAGCAAAATCAGGACCAGCAGGAGCAGGATCAGCAGGAAAATCAGGATCAGAACGAGGAGAAACAGGAGGAGCAGGAGAATGAGAACCAGCAAAATCAGCAGCAACAGGATCAGCAAAATGCTGACCAGCAGGAGGGAAAACCTCAGCAGCAGCCACAACAAATGAGCAAAGAAGAACTGGAACAAATGCTGAATGCATTGAGGTTTCAGGAAGAAAAACTTCAAAAAGAATTACAAAAAAAGAAAATTAAAGGACCTCGGGTGAAGGTGGAGAAGGATTGGTAGTAGAATTGTGCCATGAAATACCTGCCATTTTCCGTGAAAAACCAATTCCATTATGAGTCATAACCTTAATCAGCAACTAAGTGAACACACATTTCATTTTGCTCAGTCCGTCAGAGAATTTGGCAAGGTATTACCCAATACAGTTTCTAATGTAGAGGATTTAAAAGAATTGATTCGTTCTTCGGGCGCTGTTGGCTCCAGTTATATCGCAGCAGCAGAGGCGACAAATAAGCAGGATTACCTGATTAGAATGAAGGATAGTGGAAAAGAGCTTAAAACAGCACAATATTGGTTAAGGTTGGTCGATACCCAGGGAGACTCTTTGCTGGAAGAGAAAAGGAAAAGACTCATTCACGTCTCCCAGGAATTACTTAATGTATTTTTTAAAATTTTACATTCATCGGGAGTAAAATGATTAGTAGAAAAATTGTTGCCATACTAGGGTTGTCTATATTCTGTTTCACTTCCTTAAGTGCACAGAAATTTACCGCCTTTGTTAATAAAAACAAGGTGGCTCTGAATGAAACCTTTCAGGTAAGCTTTAAGCTGGAAGGTGCTCAACCCCAGGAAATTGATTACCCTTCATTTGCTGATTTTACGGTACTCGGAGGACCAAATACCTCTTCCAGTATGCAGTTTGTCAATGGTCAGATGAGTCAATCCGTTTCATATTCTTTTTATTTAAGACCTAAAAAGCAGGGGAAATTGACTATTAGTTCTGCTACAGTAAAGGTCAATAATAATGAAATGACCAGTGAACCTCTGACGGTAGAAGTTGTTGCTTCACAGGATAATTCCCAGTCTGGGAATGGTAATTCACAAACACAAGGAAAAAATCAGGCGTTGGAAGAGCAGTTGAGGGAAAGCGTATTTATGAAGGCATTGGTGAGTAAGCGAAATGTATACGTCGGTGAACAACTGACAGTAACTTATAAGCTTTACGAAAGAGTCCGTACCATGAATCTTACTCCCGACGAACCCCCCAAATACGAAGGATTCTGGGTTGAAAATATTGAACTCAAAGGAGCTATGCCGCAGAATGAAGTAATTGATGGGGTTCAATATCAGACTCTTGTAATAAAAAAAGACATTATTATTCCGCAAAGAGCAGGTGCCCTCACAATCGATCCAATGACTTTGTCTTGCATCGTACAGGTTCAGACTCAACCCAAAAGGAGACGCAGCATTTTTGATAGTTTTTTTAATAATTACGAAAATTATAAATACACTTTTGCCAATAATGCGGTCAAAATCAATGTGAAACCGCTTCCTGATGCCGGAAAACCCGCAGATTTTAGTGGACTGGTTGGGGATTTTAATCTGGATGTGGAAATGGATAAATCGGAAACGGAAACCGGAGACCCCGTTACTTTCCGCGTAAAGTATTCAGGTAGAGGAAATATCAAAAGTGTAAAGGAACCGATGCTGGATTTCCCTCCGGACTTCGATGTGTTTGACCCAAAAATTGATGAAGCTGTTTCTAAATCAGGCAGTACATTAAGCGGAAGAAGAAATTTTGACTATTTGATCGTTCCCCGAAATCCGGGTGAATACAAATTACCCTCTGTCAGTTTTTCCTACTTTGATATTGAAAGGGGAGAATACATTACCCGAAACTCGCCTGAGTACACTTTACGGGTAACAGGAGAACCCGAACAAGCTTCTGTGAACGCGATCAATATGAGTAAGGAGGATATTGAATTGATTGGAGAAGATATTCGGTTTATTAAAACCGGAGATGGCAACCTGGGAGAAAAAGGAAACGCTTTTGCCGGATCCCTTCCGTTTTATGGCCTTTATTTGACGCCTTTTTTACTGCTGATGTTTCTTTTTATCATGAAAAAACGTCAGGATTCTGCCGATTCTGATGTGGCGGGTACCCGACGAAAAAAGGCGACTAAAATGGCGCGTAAGCGTTTGTCTGTTTCAGAAAAATATATCTCTGATAAAAACGAAAAAGGATTCTACGATGAAGTGGTCCGGGCAGTCTGGGGTTACCTGGGAGACAAACTGACGATGGCTCAATCGAATTTGAGTCGTGAAAATGTTGGTAAGGAAATAATGGCTAAAGGAGGTGACGAAGCGAGTGTAAAACGAGTGATTGATTTACTGGATACCTGCGAAATGGCTTTATTTGCACCATCGGCGGCACCAGGCGGTATGCAGGGAACTTATGACGAAGCATTGGGTCTGATTTCGGATTTAGAAGAAATATTGGCTTAAGTTTATATATGAAAGAAATGAAAATAAGACATTTTATCTTATTCGTGATTGGCGTTTTTGTTAGTGTAAATGTGTCGCAAGGGCAGGGGGTAGAAGGATTATATGAGCAGGCCAATCAGGCATATATTGGAGAGGATTACGCCAAAGCAGTTTCTTTATATGACTCTGTCCTAAGCCAGGGGTATGAGTCGGCGGAGTTATACTATAACCTTGCCAATGCGCACTATAAGCTCAACCATTTGGCCCCTTCAATTTATAATTATGAAAAATCATTGAAGCTGGACCCGGGTCAGGAAGATGCTATCTACAACCTGAAACTCGTCAATCTCAAAGTGATTGATAATATCGAGCCTATTCCTGACCTTTTGTTGATAGAATGGTTTAGAAATTTGGTCGGAGAACGCTCTTCCGGACAATGGGCGACGATTTCCCTGATATTCTTATGGCTTGCAGCTGGCGCGGGTGCGATGTTTATTTTTATGAATACTCCATTGCTTAAGCGAATCGGCTTTTTTGGCGGAATAACTTTACTGGTTCTTTCTCTCGCGTTATTTGGATTAAGCTTAAGTCAGAAAAATATTGAACTTAACAGTGGTAAGGGAATTATTTTTAATAAAAATGTCTACGTCAAAGACGCACCCGGTGGCCGCACGGATCTGATGATTCTCCATGAAGGAGTAAAAGTAGACGTAGTCGAAGAAGTCAGTGGATGGACCAAAATCAAAGTCAGTGATGCCAATGTAGGAACGATTGTAGGATTTGTTGATAATAAATCGATTAGAGTTATTTGATTCTTTTATTCCAATCATCAGTATACTCTTTTTTTGACTGGTAAAAGTCTTTCCCTCTGTGTAGGTTTGCACTTATGAATCGATTTATTCTTCCCGGGTTAATAGCTATTACCTTTCTGACAATCTGGAGCTGTGAGCGTCCGGTAAATCCTATTGAAGAAGGAACTCTCACTTTTTCGGCGGATACCGTGATGTTTGACTCTATCTTCACTACTTTTTTGACACCGAGTGAAAGACTGATTGTCACCAATAATACTGGCCGCGCTGTCAAAGTTACCCGTATTTTTCTCGAACTGGGAGAAGAATCCGAATTCTCCATGATTGTAGACGGAATTGAAAGTGATGACGTCTCAGATATCGTTATAGCCAATGCGGATTCCATGCACATGTTCATCAACCTCAAATCTCAGCTAAAGGATGATTATGCGGAAGAATACATCGTTTTTCAGGTGGGAGATGAAATTCAGAGGGTGCTGATACGGGCTTTTGTAATTGATGCTTTTTTCCTGAGAGCGAGAATTCAGCAAGAAGGAAATTTTCTGGATATTCAGGGATATTATTTTGAAAAAGACACTACCCTGACCCCCGAAAAACCCATCATCATGGATGGGCCTATTTATATTCCGCAAGGAGTAACTGTAACCATTCTTCCCGGTACAGAATTATTTTTTACGCCTTATAAATTTGGCATTAAAGACAGTTTCGGTCAGCCGGTATTTGGGCTGTATTCCATGCTTTTTGTCGATGGGACTTTACATGCAGAAGGATTGCCGGGAATGCCGATTGTATTTAAAGGAAGTCGCCTTGATTCCTTATATCAGGAAAATCCTGCCCAATGGCGTGGGATTCGTTTCTTCAAAAACAGTCAGGATAACGTACTTCGCCATTGCCGTATCAAAAATGCATTGATTGGAGTGGAGGTAGATTCTATTTCCTTAAATAATAATCCCAAAGTGCTGATTCAACATACGGAGATCAAAAATATGGGTGCTCACGGACTGGTGGGAATTGGCATTGATCCGTCTGGTTCGATACCCTCATCTGCACCAGCGATTTTTATGGAAAATTCGATCATTAATACCTGTAAAGACCGTACGCTGGCCCTTATCGGTGGAGGTAAATATGAGTTTTACAACTGTACCTTTGCCAATTACAGCATTTCCCGATTTTCGCGAAGAACGCCACAAATGCTTCTAAACAACTGGTTTTCATTTGATGGTGTGACAGCGAATATTTACCCTTCTTATTATCAGTTTACCAACTGCATTGTCTGGGGAAGCGAAGAGGATGAAGTAGTGATTGATACGCTGGATGGAGCTCCATTTGACAGTTATGTCATGGATAATTGTCTGGTTCGCCTGAGTGAAGATAATGAGCCTCTCATTAGTCCCCACCTGCGCAATTCTCTGGTGAATATGGATCCACTATTTAATGATTTTTTTATGAGGGATTATCGTCCGAAAGAAGGAAGCCCGGTGATTGATATGGGGATTGATTTTCCTCCTGGTTCTTCAGGTTATGAAGATGATTATCGGGGACGGATGGATAGCCTCAGAACTTCGC
>JAGQVA010000257.1 GCA_020438265.1 Bacteroidota bacterium | reverse complement strand
CCCGTCTGAGATGATATAAAAGCTGTGTCTTTAAAAACAGTAAAGTCAGAAATGACGTGTCCATCAAGCCCGTAGTTAGCCGGAGATAGAATTGCGCCTGATTTTTTATGAATGAGGAAAAGCTCAATATTTGAAAAAATAGCAATTATAAACGTCAGAAGAGAATTGCCCATCGCAAAAATAAATCCCGGATTTGCTTTGTATTGAGAGTCAATGGGAAATTCGTAAAACCCGGAAAAGGATGCCCTGGGATTTCCCAATTCAGGAAAATGGCAATCTACCGTGAGCAAACCTAGCTTTTAAAAATATCGGGTTTGATCGCCATTGGGGAATTAATAAGGAGGAGTCAACCGGGACTTCGATAATGACTGGATCGCGTTTACAGGAAAAAAGAAAAGTTAGAGATAAAAGGAGAATAGTGATTGGTTTCATAGTTGCTGGTTTTAATACAATATTCCTAAATTTATGCGAATTAGGGAGTAAAAGCAAGTAAAGCAAATGCCTTAGACTGCCAATTTAGCCAATGTATGCACATTCGCATAGATAAATTACTGATTCTGTAGACGCTCCAAGGAATAATCTTTGTGCATCGTATGCAAACTACCACCTGTCTCGCGGGCTATTTTTACGTAAGCCGGGTGAATTTTTCTCCCTTTCAAATCACATAAAATGACCCTTACCGGATAATTAACGTGTTTTATGAGCTCTAAATCCCTGACATCGCTTTTATTATCGGCTATGAGAATGACGTCCTTATAAGCTGATAAATTCTGAACACTGGTAAGCAGCGCCTCAATATCATTCTCAGGAGAATCTCCTCCATTCCCTTTTTTCATCACCTGTTCCATGGTTTCCACGATTTCGTCTAAATCGAGAGACTGAGTCCGATAAACTCCGCCAGTTCGCCCTATCTTTTTCTGCCAGGTTTTTTTCCCGTTGCCATCATTAAAAAATACAAAATGTTTTACCTTTTCAGGATCTGAAATAGAGATGGCTTTATGCCACAAAACAAACTGAGCACCAAATTTATACATGCTGCCTGTCCAGTCCATGACAACCAGCATACTATCCCATTCAGGATGTCTGTCCATGACTTTAAATACAGTAGAATCATCTACCGTAACGTTTCCTGTAATGAGTTCTTTAAGCTCTGAAGGCGTTTTAATGTCATAAACGACTTTAAGTTTTTTTGGACGGTACTTGATCACGAAACCATGAAAGAATTTTTTGGCCTCTTCTTCTGTTTGACATTGAGTCTGAAGGATCATATTCCATCTGATTTTGGATGAACGCAAAGTAGAATCAATCTTAAACAAAGTGATCATGCGATCATTCAGCAACTGGTAATAATTGGTCCGCCAGTCTTTGATATTCTCCGGATACTTGGTGAATACAAGGTCTATTTCATACGCGACGTTACGGTCGGAAATTTCCAGCCAGTCTTCCACATTTTGAACCTCAAATTTTGCGTATTCCATTCTCAGAGCAACCTGAGGCGTAAATTCTGCAAATGTATAAAAGGGAATTTCAACGGTATTCCAGGGAATATCATCAAAGAGGAATTTATCATCGCCCAACATGCGCCCGGGAGATAAACAGGTAAGGATGATCAATATGAAAAGCTGGAATCTCATTAAGCAACGAGGAAATTAAAAGTAATCAGAATTATTACTCAAAAAATAAGATACTTGTTTAGAATATGGTCTTTTTATTCTTAACGCAACCTTAATTTGATCATTATTCCATTAAGGAAAAATACAATTTTTTTTACATGATTTCAATAGGTTATTGACTTGATTGTCAGCCATTTTGTTAAAAAAAATACCTCTTTGTGGCAGCATTTTTTTTTATAATGCATAACTTGGCCAAAGGTTACAGTTGTATCACTGAACATTATTCGCTTTTTTGTGCATCAAATAAGCCAAAAAGTATTTGGACTGAAATTATGGTGTCGTTTCTTTTTCACTTGGGTAGATTTTTTTTGCTATTGGGGAGTATGTTCCGGACTCTGGAAAGACCCATTATCTACTACCGGTTAATGATGTCTGAAATGGTTTCAATGATCATGGGAAGCATGGTCATTGTTGTCATTATTTCAGTTTTTATTGGGGCCGTAAGTACTTTGCAAACGGCTTATCAACTGGTAACCAGTCTGGTGCCCAACTCGATTATTGGTTCGGTAGTTTCTGCTACCACGCTACTCGAACTTTCTCCTACCGTTTTAACTTTTATTCTGGCGGGAAGAATTGGTTCAAAAATCGCTTCAGAAATCGGAACCATGCGTGTTACAGAGCAAATTGACGCCCTTGAAGTGATGGGGGTCAATGCGAGTGCTTATTTAATCCTGCCTAAGGTACTTGCCGGGCTTGTGGCCTTTCCCGTTTTGGTTACGATTTCAGCTTTTCTGGCTCATTTGGGAGGAATGGTCGCCGGGGATGTTTCCGGAGCTGTAACCAGCCTTGAATTTACCATTGGCGTCCAGACATATTACGATCCCTATCAGGTGCTGGTGATGTATGTAAAAGCTTTTACTTTTGGTTTTATTATTACAACCGTTTCTGCCTATCAGGGATTTTATACACGTGGCGGCGCACTGGAAGTGGGAGCTTCAAGCACTAAAGCGGTGGTTTACAGCTGTTTAAGTATGGTCCTGGCCGATTATCTGATTGCTGAAATCATGTTGTAACTTTTCTCTCTCAGGGTTTTCTTCTTATGTATTTGTGGAATTTCTGATTCCCTGGTCTCTATACAGGTAAAATAAGCCTTCTGATTATGAAGTATAGAGCTACTATTATTATATCCTTTTTCATTTGTTGTTTTACGATTTCCGCTATTCTTCCTCCTGAAGAAACAAACCTTCCCTGGATCAAATCCTTGCTGGAAAGACTGAATTATTACCAGACAAATTATCAGGCGGAAAAAATTTATCTTCATACAGATCGGACTTTTTATAAACCCGGAGAATCTATTTGGTTTTCTGCCTATCTGATCGATCCGATGAAACCGGCTTTTCAGGCTGAAAGCCAGATTATCTATGTGGATCTGATTAATCCCAAAGGGAAAGTCGAAAAACAGTTAAGACTACACGTCAAGGATTTTCATACAAATGGCGATTTTTTGCTTGGACAGGATGCTCCGGGAGGAATCTACCGTCTGAAGGCATATACCAATCTGATGAGAGAAGATAATGTCCTCCCGTTTGAAAAAGAACTTCAGGTGCAAAACATTGTCTATCCCAATATCCTGATGAAGCTGGATTTTGATCTGGAGGCTTATGGCCCCGGAGACGAAGTGATTGCTGATATTGAATTAAGGAATCTCAAGGATGAACCTTTGAGTAATCTGGGTTTTAAATTTGTTGCTCAGATTAATGGTAAAGACCTGGAAATTGGGAAAAACATGACGGATGCAGAAGGAAAAGCAACCGTCAGATTCGAATTACCTTCAAATTTACAGTCGAATGATGGAATCCTGAATGTCATGGTGGATGAAAGCGGTTTTACCGAGTCTGTTTCTCGTTCCATTCCCATTGTATTGCATCATATCGATCTTCAGTTTTTTCCCGAAGGAGGAGAGATGATTTCCGGGGTAAAAACTCAACTGGCTTTTAAAGCTTTAAATGAATTTGGTAAACCAGCCGACGTATCTGGAATCATCCTCGATCAAAAAGGAAAAAAAGTCGCTGATTTTCAGTCTTTTCACATGGGAATGGGAGTTTTTGACTTTACGCCTGAAAAAGGAGAGACTTATTCCGCCCAAATTCTAAAGCCTGTAAAATCAGAAAAAACATACCCACTACCAGAAGCGCTTTCAAATGGGTATCAATTGAATATTCATTCCCAAACCAGGGATTATATTGACTTTTCTATTTATTCATCAGCTTCTGAGGTAGTCGTGTTAATGGGACAATCCGGCGGGAAAATTTATGAAGCCCATCAGGTAAAGTGTAAAAAGGACAAAAATTACTATCGGATTCCTTTGAAGGAATTTCCGGCAGGAGTCGCACAGTTTACGCTGTTTAACAGGGTAGGGGAGCCTCAGGCTGAACGTCTGGCTTTTGTTAATTCTCACAAACAATTAACCGTTGAGATTTCCACTGATAAGGTAAATTATCTACCAAGGGAAAAAATAGAAGTTTCCATCAAGGTCACCGATGAATCAGGAAATCCCGCTCCCGCTCAGTTTTCCCTGGCAGTAGTGGATGACAAGAATATCAGTTTTGCCGATGACAAGCAAGCCCATATCATGAGCAGTTTGTTATTGTCTGCAGAATTAAAAGGAGACATTGAAGAACCCAATTTTTACTTTGACCCGGAAGAACCCAAAGCCAAACCCGCCCTTGATCTCGTCATGATGACGCATGGTTGGCGGCGGTTCCAATGGCAGGACATTCAAAAACTATCCGTAGATCTGCCACGAAACCAAAAACCGGAAATGCTGGGCGAGATTTCGGGCTGGATTCTGGATCAAAAAGATGAACCTGTTCCTCATGCAGAGATCATTGTTTTTGAAATGGCTCCGGTATGGCAAACCCGGTATGTGAGAGCAGATAAATATGGCTATTTCCAACTGGGCAATATGAATGGGCAGTCCGTTTCCATGCAGGCCAGAACTGCCAGTGGAAAAACAGCTAAAATCATGATTCCTCAGTCTGTGTATGAGTTGATTTCCCAAGGAATTCTTCAAAACAAAATTGCTTTTCCTCTGACCAAAGAACAAAAACAGGAACTGGAAAAAAGGCGTGATGAGAAAATACTGGCGGAAATTCAGGAAATTAGGAAAAAGCAAGCGGAAAATTCTCCGGTAGAAAGTAAAAAGCCTTTGGAAACGAGGAAGGTTTATGATGCTTCCCCGGAAAATATTGATATGGTCCAATTGGATTGGGATGGCGAGAACCTCGCGCTGGAGGAAGTGGTGGTTGTCGGGTATGGAACCGAGAAGAGAAGCTCAATTTATGCCTCTATAATTAACACAGGTGCGGAATATGCAAATTTAACGAGCGTAAATGGCGACTTTATGCAATTACTTCCAGGTAAAATTCCCGGGTTGGAAGTGGCCGAATTTTCAGGAGCGCCTGGTGCTCCGGCGCGTTTATGGGTCAGAGGAGCTGCCAGTATGCAAAATAATACCAATCCGTTATTTATTGTGGATGGAGTTCCGATTGGAAATAACCTGGACGTTACGGGTACACATGGGATGAACCCGGTATCGATGATTCCCCCTGATGATATCTCACAGATACAAATTATTAGAGGACCCGAATCAACAGCCATTTACGGATCGAGAGGAGCAAACGGAGTAATTGTGATTACGACCAAACACCCGAATGAGAATCTGTATGGCAAGGTGAAAGACAGAGAGCCAGAGGTGTTTAGTTTTTATTATCCCAATCAATTGATATCTTCTGCCAGACAGTTTTATGTGCCTCAGTATTCAGGCGAACCTGCCGAACGACGGACTGATTTCCGAACCACTGTTTACTGGAATCCGGCAGTGAAAATAGACAATACAGGAGAAGGAAAAATCAGCTTTTTTAATTCTGACGCTACCACGGCCTTCCGAATCATTGCTGAAGGGATGAATAACGAGGCTGTTTTAGGGAGGGCTGAAAAAACGTATTCTGTACAAATGCCTTTTAGTTTGAACTCAAAGATTCCTGCGGTTCTTACTTCCGGAGACAAATTTTTGCTTCCCGTTACCCTGACAAATAACACTGATCAGCCAATCAATGGAAATATCAGTTTTACCCTTCCTGAAAACCTGATTCATTCCTCCTCTCGAAAAAATATCTACTCCGAACCTGTCGAATTAACCGCCAATCAAAGTACAACGCTTTATTACGAAACCCTTGTACTGGACAAACCCGGAGAAGGAGAGCTTGTGATGAGATTCCGGAGCGCCGGATTCCACGATGAATTTACTCAAAAAGTGAGTTCCGTGTCCCGTGGTTTTGAGCGAATGGCTTCGATTTCCGGTAAGGAACTGAATAATCAAAAGAAGGTAAAAATTCAAAACCTGGTTAAAGGGTCATTAACAGCAACCTTTACGGCCTACCCCGATGGAGTCAGTGAACTCATGGAAGGAGTCGCTGCCATTCTCCGGGAACCGCATGGATGTTTTGAACAGACCTCATCCAGCACTTATCCCAACGTTCTTGCGCTGAATCTGATGGAAGACCTCGATTATGACCAGCCAGAAGTGCGTAAGAAGGCACGTTCTCTCATTTCGAAGGGTTATGATCGGCTGATTGGGTTTGAGACCTCAGAGAAGGGATATGAGTGGTTTGGCTCCACGCCAGCCCACAGCGCCTTATCAGCTTATGGATTGGTTGAGTTTCAGGATATGAGTAAGGTTTACGCCCAGGTAGACCAAACGATGATTCAAAGAACCCGCCATTATTTATTGGGAAGGCGAACCGGAAAGGGAGGATTTAAGGCAGATGGGAGAGGGTTGGATACTTTCGGGCATGCCGACCAGGATATTGCAGATGCCTATATTACGAATGCGCTGGCTCAGGCTGGTGAGAAGTCAATTGATATAGAATTGGATTATACTTACGAATCTGCAAAACAGAGCGAAGATCCTTATATCATGGCATTGGCGGCACATTCTCTGCTTATTGCAGGAGATAAAACGAAAGGAGAAGAACTTCTTGAAATGTTATATACAAAGCAGGCTCCTGGTGGGGGATGGGTTGGAAAAAAACATTCTGTAACGAGATCGACGGGAAATTCCTTATCTGTTGAAACCACCTCTATTGCCATTCTGGCAATGTTGAAAAGTGATAATACAAGAGAAGATGTCCTGACAAAGGCAGTCAATTATCTTGTTAGCCAAAGGTCAGGGGGATGGTTTGCTTCTACCCAGGGTACGATACAGGCTTTAAGAGCTTTGAGCGAATATATGAAACGTTATTACGAAGAAGGAGAAGACGGGAAAATTGAAATATCGATTAACGGGAAAAAAATAGCTTCTCAGATGTACGCAGCCAACAGCCCTCAACCGATTAAAATCCAGGGTCTTGAAAAATACCTGGGAGAAGGCGAATTTGATATAAAAATACAATTTGCCGATACCGAAAAAGCCCTTCCTTATTCTTTGGATATAAACTGGAAAGTAGATGTGCCTCCTTCAGACAGTCGCACGGTTGTCGATCTGAGAACAGAAATGGTCAA
>JAGQVA010000256.1 GCA_020438265.1 Bacteroidota bacterium | reverse complement strand
TGATCTTTATGGTGTCTTCATCAGAAAAGTTTGCAGGTGTATAGACGAAATTCAGAGGAAGAGACGTTCTCTTAATACTCCCTGTCAAAAGAGTCGGTAAACATATCAATAATACAGTAGCCATGGTGAAGGTCGCACGTATAGCTGTGCCCTTCCACGATCCCTTGTGGGACATAAAAAGGTTCATAATTTTGGGATAAATAGGTTTGACAAATTGGCTTATCCCGGGAATAGAAAAGAAAAAATCCACGTTATTACGTGGCTACAACTGCAGTCGATTGGAAAAAATCATCCTGAAAAGGATATCAAACAGATGTTATCAAGGATGATTTGAAAGGCTTTCATACATACGTACTCAACCCAGTGAAATTGTGAGCAAAAAAATGAAAAAAAATTTACTACTAATCTTAATTCCCGTTTTTATAACTGGAATGTTGGTTTCTCTTTTTTATCCTTCCAAAGAGAAAAGGAAAGCGATTTACACAGACTTAAGTGTGAAGGCACTTGACGAATTGGACTCTATTGCTGCATTCTATCAGCGACCTTTGACTATTTCAGAAGAAGATGCAGAATGGCTTTATAAGAAGGCGATGGTAGAAATTTTTGAGGTCGATGGGAACTTTACCTATATAGGTGTTACTCAAAAGGGTCAGAACATAAGAGCTGTTAAAGCCATCAAAGCACTTGAACTGTCAGCCATTATGTATAATGTGCTGGGCAGGCATGAATGCGAACTTCAATCCTATCGGATGTTATTATATGCTGATTATAGTTTTCAGCAACCAGACAGCATTTTTTCACAATACATTGAAAAAATTAATTTCCTTCAGGACTCTGTTGTTGGCAAACCTGAATCACTCACAGATCTGAACTTTACCAATGAAGAAAGGATAAAGCTGGGGCAGGAGATGCGAAACGGTTCTTTTTTGGTAAATTATTTCTGGGCAACGGAAGACGATATTTATACAGAACGAGAGGGAAAAAACACGATAGGAAAAGCAGTTTGGCTCGCAGAGGATTTTATGATTTCCAGTATGATTTATTTTAACTCACATGAGTTTGATAAAGGTTTTCAATGTCTGAAAGCGGCCGAAGACCTTTATAGAATGCTGGGAAATCCTCTAAAGATTAACTCCCTTTACATGGTTCTCACAGAATATCTGAATCTTGCGGGAAAAAATGAGGAGAGCTTGATGTATCAGGAGAAAATGTTAGAAACGAGTCATTTTCATCCTGACTATAATACTTTGTACATCTGGTCTTTAACGAAACTGGGCGATACCTATCAGCGAAACGGCCAGATAGAAAAAGCGTTGGAATATTACAAAAAAGCGGATGAAAAAATCAGGAATTTAAGCCCAACGGCAATTGTCCCGGAAATGGTCGGGAGCGCCGAAAGCCTGTTAGCACTTAATTATCTGAAATTAGGAATGCTCCATAAAGCCGATGCCTTCTTTCAAAACTCCATGAAAAGACTGGAAAGCATAAAAGATTCCATGCCACCGGAAAGAGTGGCGGATATTATGAAAGCATATACTCCGGCCTATGGAAATCTCACTCAATATGCTTTTATCAAAAATCAATACGAAACTGCAATTACCTATGCAGACATCACCCAGAAGAGTCTTTCCATGTTGCAGGATAAAGTGTTTACTCAGAGAATCGGTGGGATAGAAGGGGTATTGGCCAAAGCAATTATGAAAAAAGCATATAAAATTACCAATGCTTTGAATTATACAAATTTTGCTGCTGTTTACGGGCAATTGCACGAGTATGAGGCCGCTCTGAATTATTATCAAAAAGCAGAAACGAGTTTTTCAGGAACCACAAATTCAAAGTTTTTTGGTGATATGCTCTTAAACAGGGCTGAAATATTTATCCATATAAATCAGTTTGAGAATGCTTTTCAGGATATTCAAAAAGCAGAGAAATTAGCCATTGAGTATAAATATCCCGGCTCCTTACCCATGATATATCATAGTTATTCGTCTCTTTTTTCACATAAACAAGACTTTGCCCAGGCATTGTTTTATGCTAAAAAGATGACAAAATCTGCCATAGAAACAGAGAATCATTTTCTTCAGCAAAAAGGTTATGTGGAACAGGCTAAAGCTTTGTATGAATTGCAGCAGATCAATCAGTCATTTACCCTTCTGAATGATTCCATAGTCATCCAAAAACTATTTGAGGAGAAAAACAGCCTTTTGCAAGTGCGTATGCTGGAAGGAAAAATTATGATGAAACAACAAAGATTCCAGGAAGCATTGAATATATTCCTGAAGGGAATCGAATTTATTGAACGTGAATTTTTGAGTCTAAACGGTGAACTTTCCCAACAAGTAGTAATCCAAAATACCATAGAATTTTTTGATGGAGCTGTGGAAGCTGCTATTAAGCTGGGAAATACTGAAGAAGCTTTTGAAATTTACGAACGATCAAAAAATATTTCGCTCAATGGCCTCCTGTCCAGAAAATCTGCGATTTTGAATGCTGATATTGACGCTGAAACCATTCAGGAGATTGAAGAAAGAGAGCTGAAAATCAGGATTAATAATTCCAAATTATATACTAAAAATCTCGATAGCTCCCGGGTTGAAGAAATCAGGCTGGAGAATAACAAACTGCAGAAAGAGGTGGACGCCATTTATTTTAAGATTATCAAATCTTCGGGAAAAGATACCCGGGAAGAACAAAATGCTACAAGCATTGAAGATATTCAGAAAAAACTGACTGATAATCAGGTGCTGATTGAATATATGCTTACCGAAAAGGAAGCGCATGTTTTTGCCATTGATCAAAAAAGCATTCACAGGGTTGCTCTCGGACCAACCTCAGCTATTCAGTCATCTATTGATGATTTCCATAAAAACTTCCTGCAAATCAATGGCCCCAATTCAAAGGCGACGAATCGAATTCCCAGGTTTCAAAGAGTTTCAAATAATCTCTATCAACTGCTTATCAGCCCGATTGCAGATACCTTGGCATTAGCAGGGAAGGAATTACTCATCGTCCCTGACGGATCGTTGTACAAATTGCCATTTGAGTTGCTGGTCTCAAATGAAGAAATCCCTTCCAGATGGCACGAATTTCACTATCTGATTCAGGATTATCCGATCAGTTATTATCCCTCTGCAACAACCTTTTTGTACCTGAAAAATCATCATTGGGAAAAACGAAAAACCGCTATGGATATCCTTCTGGCTGCTCCCAAATACCATCCAAAATTTGGCCAAATGCTTCAGCTTCGCACATCAGAAGGGTATGAACAGAGAAAACAATTTCGTGAGCAATCGGCTTATGATCTCCCATTTGCGAGAAAAGAGGTAAAGGAAATTAGCAAGGTGTTTTCCCCCGATAAGGTTACTATCTGGCTAAATGAAGAGGCCAATGAAAAGCAGATTAAAGACTGGAATGAGGCGCATAGGCTCAGGCAATATCAAATCATTCACTTTGCTGCCCATGCGCGAATTGATGAATCGTACCCTCAGTTAAGTGCGATTCTTTTTCCACCTGATCCTGATAGTATTGAAGATGGTTACCTCCAGCCCTTTGAAATTCGTGACCTCGATCTGAATGCAGAAATGGTCGTCCTTTCATCCTGCGAATCCGGACTGGGAAAAATCATCAGAGGGGAAGGAATGATCGGGTATATGCGAAGCCTGATGTATGCCGGAACCCAGTCAGTCATGTTAAGCCTTTGGGCAGTTCAGGATTCCTCTACATCTGAGCTTATGCAAAGCTATTATCGGGCTTTGACAGAAGAGGATATGAAAAATAAATATCTCCCTTTGAGAAAAGCGCAGCTGGAAATGATCAACCGCAAAGACGAGTTTTCAAATCCTTATTACTGGGCCCCTTTTGTGTTTATGGGAAACCGAATCAGCTTGTAAGCCATGAAAATAAATCGGGAAGCACTGATTGAAAAAATTCTGGCCAAAGACAAAGAGGCCATGGAGTTTATTGTGGGGATTTTTCACGAAAAAACAGGAAAGGTTTTTCATGCAAGTCTCCTGAAAAAAAGCAGAATTTGGGAGCCTAAGGACTTATTTCAAATTTCGTTTGAGCAGTTTTGGAAAGAATTGACCTGTAATCCGGAAAAAGAAATCGAAAACCTGGAAGGATATATTTATGGATTGGTGAAAAATCAATCATTTAAAATCCTGCAAAAAGAGAGAAGCGGAGCATTTTCTGTTGTAGAAACAATAGCCGGGGATCAAATACTGAGAGATTATTCACCAGAAGAACAATTTCTCAAAAAGGAACATTTAAGAGGCCGGCAAAAAATTTTCCAGGCAGCATTGAAAACAATGGTGGAAAAAGGTAAAGCGTTTTGTGTGAAAATTCTGACGATGAATTTTGACAGAAAAATTTCAGATGAAGAGGCAGGGAAAAAGCTGAATATCGATAAAGATAAATTGAGATTTCGCCGGAGGGATTGTAAGAATATGTTGAAGAGACTTATGGACAATAACCCCGATTTTAAAACTTTTAGTTAAACATGATGGACGATCAATTAGCCTATTTATATGATTTAATCCCCGATTTTATTAAGGGGAAATTACGCGTAGAGGAAGCAGAACAAGTAAAACAGCAAATGACTATTAATCAGGAATTTGCGCGCGAAGTGGAAGATCAGAGAGAGCTTATGATGGCGATAGAACTCTACGGACAGGGAGGAATTATGGAAGAAGCAGAGAAAATATTTGACAAGAAGGAAAAGACTTCCCTCAAAACATTTTCGTTGCGATCGCCAAAGATATGGTTGCCTATGGCAGCAGTTATTGCAGGTTTATTATTCCTGATTGTATTTCTGAACTTTCACAGCCGAAAGTCGGACGCCAAAATTATTGCCATGGAAGTATTTCCTGATAAGGTAAGTCAGGATTATCGTGGATCAGGCAGCGGAATGATTAATAATCCTGTCATGGCTGATACCTTTTTGCTGGGTATGAAAAACTATGAGGAAGGGAATTTTGAATTGGCAGAGGACTATTTTTCAGCTTTCAGAGACAAACTTACTCTGGATCTGAATGCACCATTTTATCAGGCTTTGTCGCTCATTCACTTGGGAGAAAATGCCCAGGCGATTGCCATCCTTGAGCCTTTGGCTACTGATCCTGATTTTTCTTTCCAGGAAGAAGCCCAATTACGTCTGGCAGCACTTTACTGGCAAACAGGAGAGTTGCAAAAAGCCATTCGATACCTGAATGAACTCAAACAAAGTTCTGATCCTCAGACCAGGGAAAAAGCGGATAAATTATGGTAAAAATCATTTCATTCAGACTCGTATTTATGATACTGATGGGGCTCCTTTTTCCTTTGATAGCTTCCGGACAGGATCATCTCAAAGCATTAGCTACGGAAATATTTACACGGTTGGAGTTTGAGTTAGGAGCATACCGCAATCCAAATCTACAACCGCCCCAAATAGATTTTATGAATGCTCAAACCAGAGGAGCGTATTACGATGATACCCTTCATACCATAAAGATTGAAATTCCTCTTTGTAAACTGTTTCAGACCAAACTGAAAGAAAAAGAAAAGGCCGAAGCTGCTATCGCCATGGTTATTGGGCATGAGTTGGGGCATTATGTATATCAAAGCGGATGCAGCCAGCAGTATGGGTATATTGATTATTTAGCGATTGATCCCAATCATTTAGCGATAGAAGATCATGAAGAATTAAAAGCAGATTTTCTGGGCGGGTTTCTTGGATATATGGCTGGTTATGAAACGCTTAATATTTATCAGCCATTATTCGAAGTCATGTATGAGCATTATCCCTTTGTAAAGGAAAATAAATCCTACCCACCCTTAACCAGGCGAATTGAAGTGGCAGAAGCCGTAGATCGCGAGCTGGAGAAAATGATTCAGCTTTTTGAAGCGGGACAAAGGTTAACATTAACAGGTAATTACCATCAGTCCATTGCCTGCTATCGAACAATTCTTTCAGAATTTAAAGGAAAAGAATTTTACAATAATATGGCCGTTGCCTGCCTGCTTGGAGCAGTGGATAACTCAAGGCCAGAAGAGGTGAATTATGTTTTCCCCTTTGAAATGGATACACAAACCCGGCTTCGATTCGAGATCAGAAAAACGCCCCGGTTTAACGAAAACCGGCGAAAGTATTTCCTGAAAATAGCCAGAGAGTCGCTGGAGTCAGCCATTGCGATTGATCCTTATTACCTATCTGCGCATTTGAATCTGGCATCCGTTTATTTGTTGGAAGGAAAAATCAGTCAGGCAAATGATAAACTGGAAAACCAAACGCCTTTCGCTCCTTTCGACCCTCAGGAGAGCCATTATTTTGAGACAAAACAACTGATCAAGGGAATCGGCCTTGCCATGCAAAGTAAAAAAGAGAAAGCTCTGCAAGCCTTTGATGATTTAATCAGAATGAGTTCCCAGGCAGACTTTGTCAAAATGGCAGAACTGAATTGCCGGGCGGTGAAAGGAGAAAAAATTATGCAGGATACATCCAGTGTAGAAAAGTATAAGGCTGAGCAGGTTGATGGAGTGACTCTTCTCAATCCAGGAAAAATCCAGTGGGATAAAATCATTTCCCTGGTTAACCAGAAAAATTTATCGGTAAAAAGGTATCCTCATTCCACATTATTTTGTTATGAAAATCAGATTTATATTCAGCAGATTGACCCTTCTGTGGAGACCAGTCAGGGATATGGAGTAGGAGATGATATGAATGATATTCTTGCTAGAGGGATATATGGAAACTCTTTTGAACTTACTCAAACCAGGCAGGGTGCAGTTTATGTATTCAGAGAATCTGGTATTATGTTTTGGACTGATGGGAATAAGGAGGTTACAGGTTGGGATTTGTTTCAGGTAAGTATGTAAGTGCCTTTTTGGATGAGCGGGAATAACGGTAGTTTCGCTAGAGACGAATTATGCGAATAGCCAGAACCGAAGGGTTAAAGGCTCTGTTAAGAGCCTAAGGTGGGTAGAAATCAAGCTATTTCGTATGTCTTCCCGATTTTGGCGCCGTTGCGGCGCCAAAATCGGGGGAAGAAGGGAATTCACACATTTCTACCCACGTTGGAGACCTAACGGCCTCAAAACTCGCGTTTCTACCCTTTGGCTATGCCTATTCACATAAATTCATCTGAGAAGAAAATAAATCATATCAGGAGCCATTTCATATATTGAGATGGCTCCTGTTTTTTGTCAGATGGTTTATTTTACAG
>JAGQVA010000255.1 GCA_020438265.1 Bacteroidota bacterium | reverse complement strand
TTCGGATTGTTTTCCGGGACCTATGTTCCCCTCAAATTCACTTACACCACAATTTGCCAGGAAGGATTACATTGCATTATGCCAAAAACCACCTTACTTACACTCACTATCCTGTTCGTTTTTCTCAGTGGTAAATCGCAAAACGAAACTTTATATCGGGAGGATTTTCACTCAAACAGTCAGTGGGAACAAGAGGCGAGCGGTAGTCGTGAAATTATCAATGGAGTTTATAAACTCAGTAGTATCCGGTCTGAAAAACGTCTTTTTGCGGCTGAAGAGTTTTGCCTGAATCCTGACGAAGACTTTTATATTGAAGCGAGTCTGAAGCATTCCGAAGGTTCCGAAAAAGGATTCTTTGGATTGTATCTGACTGATATGAGCAAATTCAAAAGCTTGAAATGGCAATACTTTCTGATTTCTGCTGATCATACCTATCAAATCTATTATCAAACGCAAAACCCGGATGAGGATCATTATTTACAGGAAGAAACCAAAGAGAAAATAATCATTAACGGAAGTGGAAAATTCAATCAGTTGGCCATAAAAAAAGAAGGAACGAAGATTAGCTTTTTTATCAATGATCAGGAAGTTTATCATGTGAACAATATCAAGTTCTGGGGCCAAATGGTGGGATTTTATGCTGATGAAGGGCTGGCAATGGAAGTGGATTATTTGGAAATACGTCAGAAAAATCATCAACTCAAAGAGGTCGAAAATTCCGATGAAACTTTCATCAAAGAAGATTTAAAAGATAGTATTAATACCTCCTATTCAGAACTCGCTCCTCTGATTTCCCATGATGGACAAACCCTGTATTTTGTCAGGGATGGAGACCCTGTGAATAAAGGTCTCCAAAATCTGCAGGATATCTGGACATCTTCTCGTCTGCCCAATGGCAATTGGTCCGGGGCAAAAAACATAGGGGCACCACTGAATAATGATCAGCCCAATTTTATTTTTTCCGTTCTTCCTGATGGAAATACGATTCTTCTGGGAAATACCTATAAACCTGATGGGTCCTACAAAGGCAGGGGCATATCTTCTTCGCGAAGGGTGAAATCCGGTTGGAGCATCCCCGTGGATGTTGAGATTGCTGATTATTATAATGATTATCCCCAGACTAGCTATTGTCTTTCTGCCGATGGCCAGGTTCTGATTTCTACCCTTGAAAGAGAAGACAGCAGAGGTTCCCTGGATCTATATGTGAGCTTTCGCCGGGAAGATGGCACATTTTCGGAGCCATTAAATATGGGATCGGACCTTAATACTTTTGGGCGGGAAATGACACCCTTCCTGGCTGCTGACGGAAAAACTCTTTATTTTGCTTCTTCCGGGCATCCGGGCCTGGGAGGAACCGATATTTTTATCAGCCGCAGATTGGATAGTAGCTGGACAAAATGGAGCGAACCACAAAATCTTGGTCCGGAATTAAATACAAAAGGATTCGATGCGTATTATTCGATTCCCGCACAGGGAGATTATGCTTACCTGGTTTCCAATAAAGATATCTATCGGATAAAAGTGGTAGAAGCCGCAAAACCTGATCCGGTAGTGATTATTTCAGGAAAAGTCCTGAATAGCAAAACAGAAGAGCCGCTCGAATCAGAAATCATTTATTCTGATCTGACTACCGGGAAAGAGCTGGGAACCGCCAATTCCAGCCCGGAAAATGGCACATTTAAAATTATCCTTCCCTATGGTACCAATTATGGCTTTCAGGCGCAAAAGAAAGGGTATTACGCACTGAGTGAAAACCTGAATTTAACAGATACAGCCCAATTTGAAGAGATCCATAAAGACCTATATTTGACTCCCATTGAAACTGGTGAAACCATTATTTTGAATAATATTTTCTTCAGTTATGACAGTAGCACCCTGCTAACCGAATCTTTTGAAGAATTAAACAAACTGGTCGAAACCCTGAATGACAATCCTGACCTTACCATAAAAATCAAAGGTCATACCGATGATGTGGGTGGGGTAGAATACAACCTCATATTGTCTCAAAAACGCGCAGGATCAGTAGTAACGTACCTGAAAGAAAAAGGCATTGATGCGAAAAGACTGACCAGTGAGGGATTTGGGAAAAGTCAGCCGATTGGCGATAATAAAACCGAAGAAGGAAGAGCCAAAAACCGAAGAGTAGAATTTGAGATTTTGACGAAATAATATTTGCCCCGATTTGCATTGTATACCCTGTGATTAATAAATTAGCAGAAGAGGATTACGCGGATTGAGGAACTTTTACCTCATAAATTCAACCAATTTTCCATTCATCACTTGCTCAAATAATGAAAACTTTCCTGACTTATTTCCTGACATTTTGTATGGGGCTAACGGTTTGTTTCGCCCAGAAAAAGATTACTTTATCCGAAGGTTTTGATCAGCCGTCTCCAGGCTGGAATGCCAATTCCCAATCTATCATTGCGAAGGTCGAAAATGGTCGTCTGGTACTTACCGGCAAAACATCAAAAACCAGCCTGGAAGTAGCAAAAACCTTTAATTTTGACGTGGAAGAGGACTTTTTGATTGAGGCAATGATTAAACTGACGAAAGGCAGCAATAAAGCCGGATTTGGGATATTCATTAGCGAAACACCCAAACCCAATTATACCAACTGGCATTATTTTCTTATTTCGGGAGATAAACGATACAAATTATATTACGAAGGATATCAATCCCGCCAGCCGATGGATTATAAATCCTGGACCAAGGCTTCCGGGACTATTCAACCACGCCACCAATCCAACCTTCTGACTATTGAAAAAAAGGGAACAGAGGTCCATTTTTATATCAATAAAAAGCTGGTTCACACCGAATATGGTAACAGAATCAAAGGAAAAACCGTTGGTTTTGCCCTCAACGGTTATATGGAGGTGGAAGTGGATTATCTCTCGATTCAGGGAGCACAAAAAATTAATCTGGTAAAAAATGCCAAACAAGGGTTTGAGAAGAAAAAGCTCGGCCCCGGAGTGAACTCTGAACATGCTGATCTTTTACCGATTATTTCCTATGATGGTCGCACGCTCTATTTTGTACGGCGGGGAGACCCAAACAATATTGCCGGTTCGGATGACATCTGGTATTCAACCAAAAATGCAGAGGGTATCTGGACAGAAGCCAAAAATATAGGCGCACCACTAAATAATGCCAGCAGCAATTTTGTCATTTCGGTTACCCCGGACGGGAACACTCTCCTGGTAGGAAATACTTACAAACCCGACGGTTCTGGCAAAGGAGCTGGAGTTTCGATTACCCGTCGAACCCAAAAGAGCTGGGAAGTACCACAGGAATTAATAATTGATAATCAGTATAATAACAGCATTTATGTAACCTATGATTTCTCTGCGGATCGGAAAGTGCTGATTTCCTCTGTTCAGCGTGAAGACAGCCGTGGGGATAATGATTTGTATGTAAGTTTTTTGACTGGCCCCAATACCTATTCCGAACCCGTAAATATGGGAGATGTGCTCAACACACCTGGTCCGGAAGGAACTCCTTTTATCGCGGCTGATAATAAGACCTTATATTTTACCTCAGACGGGCATAATGGCTATGGCAGTAACGACATATTCCGCAGCCGCCGTCTGGACGATACCTGGACCAATTGGAGTACTCCAGAAAACCTCGGCCCCGATATTAATACCAGTGGTTGGGATGCTTATTACAGGCTTCCTGCAAGTGGAAAAAATGCCTTTCTGGTTTCGGACGGGGATATTTACCAAATTCAGGTAGTGGAATCCGCTCAGCCTGATCCGGTTTTACTGATTTCCGGAAAAACATTCAACCGCAGGAATCGGGAACCCATTGGAACCAGGATTTCCTATATAGACCCGGAGACTAAAGAAGAAATAGAAATTGCCGTTTCATCTTCAGAAGACGGTACCTATAAAATGGTTCTTCCTCTAGGGAAAAAATATACTCTGATTGCCTCAGCAGAGGGGTATTCATCCGATCAGAGAGTCGTGGATGTTAGCACGGTAAGCAGCTATCAGGAGATCGAAAGAGATTTTTATCTCGATCCTACTCAGGAACTTCTGACAAAGACGGTAAAGCTTAATAATGTGTTCTTTGAGTTTAATACCGCCACCCTCATTCCTGAGTCAAAAGCAGAAATGGATCGCGTGGTAAAAACGCTACGGGAAAACCCTGGCTTATCTATTGAAATTCAGGGACATACCGATAGCATTGGTGGGGATTCCTATAATGACAAACTGGCAAGGGAAAGGATCGCGACAATCATGAGATATTTAACTACCAGGGGAATTTCTGCATTTCGGCTGACAACTGCCGGTTTTGGGGAGAAAGCCCCCATTGCGGATAATTCTACAGAAGAGGGCAGGGAAAGAAATCGCAGGGTGGAATTTCGGATTGTGGAGTGGTGAGAGAAGATTTCTATACATGACTTTCCGATAAAAATACATTTCCTCGGAATAGAAGCCCCGTTAGGGGCGAAAATGTGGGTAGAAAAGACATCGGAGCTTTCTTAAGCGTGCTGTAAGTACGCAAGGTAAAATTACGTTGCGTACTTACAGCACGCTTAAAAGAACCCCAACGATATTCTACCCACATTTTCGCCCCTAACGGGGCTTTTGAACTTTCAGCGAAGCAGAAGGGTAGGAATCCATTTTTATTATTCCCTAAACAGGTAACAAGCGTCACATTCGATCTCATCTTGTCTTTCTAAAAACAGACAACAATTCCACCTATGCTAAAAAACTACTTACTATTCATCTTCCGAAGTTTTTCCAGAGACAAGTTCTACACGATCCTCAATATCCTGGGGCTCGCTGTTGGGCTGGCTTCGGTCATTCTTATCATTTTGTTTCTCAAACACGAACTTACCTATGATACTCACCATCAAAATCGCGAGAGGATATTCAGGGTAAGTTCACATTTTCAAACTGTGGAAATGGACCTGAGATTTGCTTATTCTTCCAGTCCTATGGCACCTCTGATGAAGGATGAGTTTCCTGAAATTGAGCAATTTGTCAGATTTCGACAACGCGGAAAAACCCTGCTTACCTATCGGGAAAAAGATGGTAGGCAGAAGGTGTTTTACGAGGACAAAATTCTTTATGCTGACTCCGCTGTTTTCAAGGTTTTTACCCATCCTTTTATTGTGGGAGACCCCAATACAGCGCTTGAGGACCTTTATTCGATCGTATTGACACAAAGCGTAGCTGAGAAATACTTTTCAAAGGAAGAAATCCTTTCCGGAGCAGTTATCGGCAAAGAAATCCAGGTAGAGGACCTGTACACAGCAAAAATCACTGGCGTGATTGAAGATCTCCCTGAGAATTCCCATCTCCAATTTCGGGGGTTAATTTCTTACGGGACGCTCTTTCGCAATGGGCAACCGGATTTCTCTCAAATAAAGGAAATGCTCTGGACGAC
Source organism: Bacteroidota bacterium (assembly GCA_020438265.1). GTDB lineage: Bacteria > Bacteroidota > Bacteroidia > J057 > J057 > JAGQVA01. Next base: position 1,855 of record JAGQVA010000255.1, on the reverse strand, counting down.
ACCGGATTTTACTTATTTTCTTCTTCCCGCCAACTATGATCCTGCTTCCATCAATACCAAATTCAAGGGTTTTTTCGATAAATATATGGGTGAATTTGGCACTGCCATCGGGGCGACTTTTGACCCCGTCTTTGAGCCGCTGGCTTCCATTCATTATTATTCAGATGTGGAACAGGATCTTCCCAGAGGAAATGCTGCCTATATATATGCTTTCGGACTCATTGCTATCCTTTTGCTTCTGCTGGCCAGCATCAACTATATGAATATGGCAACTGCCCGGTCAGCCCAGCGCGCCAGAGAAGTTGGTATGCGAAAAGTTCTGGGCTCTTCTCACAGGCAACTCATATATCGTTTTTTGGGAGAATCTGTCCTTATGGCTCTCATGGCTTTTTTCCTGGCGATATTTATTACTGAGACAATTATTTCTTTTTCTCCATTAATGACCTGGCTGGGAAAAAATCTCTCTGCCAGCATCTTTTCTGATTACTTATTGCTGGGTAGTTTTGCCGGAATTTCAATAATAGTGGGACTTTTGTCCGGACTCTACCCGGCTTTTTATCTTTCCCGGTTTGAGCCGGTGAAAGTGCTCAAAAGCGCAGCCTATGAAAAAAACGAAGGGGGAAACCTTCGGAGAGTTCTTGTGGGGCTTCAGTTTGTAATCTCTATCGGGGTCGTTTTATGTACCTTATTGATGCAATCTCAAATCGATTTTGTAAGGAATACATTTCTTGGATTTAATAAGGAAAACATTCTGCTGGTTAACATTCAGGATGAAAAAATCCATGAGAGTTTGACCAGCTTTTCGGAAGAATTGAGAAATATTCCCGGCGTCTTGAATACTACAACTGCAGCAGAAATTCCCGGAGATGTAGATAATACAAGGGTGTATTATGTCGAAGGAAAGGAAGGGCTGGAAAAACAGCTTCTTGTTTTTAACTGGGTAGACGCCAATTTCCTCGATCTGATGGGTATCGAAATCAAATCGGGCCGTGGTTTTTCTGAAGAAATGGGAACAGATTCTACGCTATCTTATCTGGTTAATGAAAGCCTCGTCAGAAAAATGGGCTGGGAAGATCCTATTGGGAAAAAAGTATCAGGAGACATTCAAATGGACGGTTCTCCCGGAGAGATCGGGCAGGTGATTGGTGTGATTGGCGATTATCATTTCAGGTCTTTGCACAATCAGGTAGAACCATTAATCCTGCAATTAAATCCTCGCCCGGGTGGGTATCTGCATGTAAAAGTTCAGGGAAATAATCTGGTAAATACAATTGCTTCCATCGAAGACAAATGGCAGGAATTTGGCGCCTCTTATCCTTTTGAATACAGTTTTCTCGACCAGAATTTTGATCAGTTGTACCGCGAAGATGAAAGGCAAAGCAAACTGCTGAATGTGCTGGCTTTTATCTGTATTTTTGTTTCGTGTTTAGGACTATTGGGACTTACTTCTTTTTCCATTGAAAAGAGGAATAAAGAGGTGGGAATCAGGAAGGTACTGGGCGCATCGATGTATCAGATTGTCTCGCTTTTGTTTAAGGATATTTTTGTGTTGGTACTGGTTTCACTGGTTTTGGCTATTCCAATGTCTGTTTTTGTGATTCAGAAGTGGCTGGAGAGTTTTGCGTATCAGGTGGATTTAGGCGTTGGTATTTTCCTTTGGGTAGGAATTGGGGCCCTGTTTACTTCTTTCCTGACGGTGGGTTATCATATTATTCGGGCTGCGAATCGCAATCCGGTTGATACATTGAAGTATGAGTAGAAAATAAAGGCTCTCGTTTTGTTTAACCACCAAAGCTCTCAACAGAATATATACTGAATTTTACATAGCTCTTGTTTTAATTAACCACAAAAGTCC
>JAGQVA010000254.1 GCA_020438265.1 Bacteroidota bacterium | reverse complement strand
TTTATTATTTGTCCAAAACCTTCCAGGTTTCGAAAACCTGGAAGGTTTAAAAGTGAAAGAAAATCAGTCGTGATAATCATTATTACTTATTTCTCCCCTACTCATTAATAATCGGTAGCACTTTCTCTTTTTGTAATAATAAATTAAAATCCACCAGCTCCCTGTTAATAAGATCGTCATATTCAGCAGAAAAAGCCTGATACTCAGCTTTGAGTTCTTGAAACCTCTCCAAAACGCCCCCGGTTGGTTTTGAATCCAATCCAATGAGCACACTATAAAGCCGGCCAATATGGTTGGAAAACTTCCTGGGATAATTGATCGCATCCTGGCTGGATTCTACCTTATTCTGAATAAGTTTGTCCTCAAGAGCCGTAAGTTTTTCGCCAAATGTATTCGCAGCCTGCTTCAATGATCGGTTATGTCCTGCTTCTACGGCCAGTTCTGTTTTTTCCAGTGCCTGTTTCCTCATCGAGCGCAGCACTTTTATCATTTTGTGAGAATCTTCTATCATCTGTCTGACTTCAAGTGCCAGCGAAAACTGAAGTTTCAGGTCCTGATCTGAAATAAAATCCCATCTGGGATCTTTCTCTATCTGGAACGATTGAAAATATATTTTTTCACCCACTTCCAGCTTTAAATTATAATTTCCTGTTGGTGCCAAAGGCCCCTGAGCAGGATTTCCCAGGACCATGGAAACGAAATCCGGAACCAATTCGGGGCCTGGATAACGCAAATCCCAATTGATATGATTCAGGCCTTTGTTCAATCTTAACGGTTTTTCGCCTTCTTCCGGATGCGTAGACCAGGCCTGAAAAATGAGCCCTTCCTTATCAACTACCCATAATTTTACCCTTGCTGAAGTATCTGGTTCTTCGGGAAAATAAAAATGAAACTGACCTCCGAAAGGATAATCAGGAAGCTCTAAAGAACCATTTAATTGAGTTCTGTAAGCAGGTCGGGGTGGGTATAAGAATCCTTCTTTAGGAGTATTGCCTACTGCAACCTGATGAAGAGGTGTTAAATCATCCAGAATCCAGAAAGACCTTCCCTGAGTGCTGATAATCAAATCCTGGTTTTGAATTTCAATATCGGTGATGGGGGTAACAGGCAGATTGAGTTGAAAAGGTTGCCAGGTTTTACCGTCGTTAAAAGAAATATACATTCCAAATTCCGTCCCGGCATATAACAGACCCTTCCGGTCCGGGTCCTCCCTGACGGCTCTTACCCAGGTATTTGCGGGAATTCCATTCTTTCCGTCAGTTAATTGTACCCAGGACTTGCCGTAATTGGAAGTTTTAAAAATATAAGGACTGAAATCATTATCCCTATACCGATAAACTGCTATATAAGCCGTTTGACGATCATGTGGAGAAAGGGCGATCATATTAACCGTTCCTTCATCTGGCATATTTTCCGGGGTAATATTATCCCAGGTTTTGCCATGATCCCTGGTTATATGAATCAGGCCATCATCACTACCTGCCCACATCACCCCATTTTCGTAAGGAGAAATTTCAAAGGCAAAAATGGTACTGTAAATCTCGACTCCTGTTCCATCGTGCTGTACAGGGCCACCCGGAATTCCATGATATTTATCCAGACTACGGGTTAGATCCGGACTAATGACTTCCCAGGTTTGGCCTCCATCTATCGATTTGTGCACATAATTGGAGGTATGATACACTTCATCGGGATTGTGGGGGGAGATGCGAATAGGGAAATTCCACTGAAACCTGTATTTCAAATTCCGTTGCTCCCAGCCTTCTGTATAATGTGGCCAGGAAGTAACCTGCCGGGTGTGCTGGTGCGTTTTATCCATCCGGGTAATTTCTCCACTATAAGTACCTGCATAAATGATATCTGGGTCGCGGGGATCTACTGCAACATCACCGCTTTCGTGTCCTCCTACAGAAAAATATTCCTGATATTCATGTAGATCTCCGATTGGCCAGCTTGAAACTGAAATCGTCGTATTATCCTGCTGCCCTGCGTACAGACGATAGGGAAACTGATTATCCACAGTTACCCGATATAACTCAGCGGTGGGTTGATTGGACTGAGGAGACCATGTTTTACCATTATTCAAAGAAATGCTTGCTCCACCATCATTTCCATTAATCATCATTTCCGGATGCAGGGGATTGATCCAGAGTGCATGATGATCGCTATGGGGGGCAGGAAGACGAAAACTAAAATTTTTCCCGCCATCAATAGAGCGAAGAAGCCCCACATTCAAACCGTAAACAGTATTTTCATCAGTTGGGTGAGCAATGATATGAGAATAGTACCAACCTCTTTGTCTGAGGTTATGATCCCGATTGATTCTTTCCCAGGACTTTCCCCCATCATCTGAACGGTAAAGTCCTCCCTGCTCTTCTTCTGCGGCCTGTTGCGTAACCCAGATTCGTTGGGGATTCATCGGGGAAATAGTGATTCCGACTCTGCCCAATACTCCTCGTGGCAGTCCGTTATCCAGTAATTTCCAGGTTTCTCCTCCATCGCTGGATGTATAAACACCTCCTTTTTCGCCCCCGTCAATCAATGTCCAGGGTTTTCGGCGGGCAGTCCACATTCCGGCAAAAAGAATCCGGGGATTCGAGGGATTAATATCCAGATCAATTGCACCGGTATTTTCATCAATGTATAAAACCTTTTTCCAGCTTTTTCCCCCATCCATGGTTTTGTACACACCTCTTTCCGGATTTGGTCCAAAAATATTCCCCAAAACAGCCACCCAGGCGATATCTGGTTCTTGTGGATGAATAATAATTTTTCCAATTAACCCAGCCTTTTCCAGCCCCAAATGAACCCAATCTCTACCTCCGTTTTCCGATTTATAGACTCCATTACCAGGGGAAATATTACCCCGGGGACAGGCAGAACCCGTTCCTATATAAACAACATTCTGATCAGAGGGAGCAATGGAAATGGCACCAATTGAACCGACGTTTATCTGACCATCTGAAATATTTTCCCAGGTTGTACCTGCATCATCGGTTTTCCATACGCCCCCACCGGTACTACCCATAAAAAAAGTGAAGGGTTTATCCGGAATACCAGTAACAGCTGTAACTCTCCCTCCTCGTAAAGGGCCTACACATCGGTATGTAAGGGATTGAAACCAGGATGGGTCTATTTGATTAGAAGATTGGCTGAAAGACTTTGAACTTATCAGCACAGACATTAGCAGCAGAAAGCGGAATAATTTCATTAACAGGAAGTTAGCGGTTCAGAGACTGAATCGCTAAAAATAGAAAGTTTTCGACAAATTAGTGTGTATCTACGATCAGCTTTTTATTCAGATCAAAATTGGGGGTTTTCATTCTCAGCTGATAAACACCATCGGGCAAATTCCCAAGTCGGATAATTTTCTGATAAATTCCGGGATAGATTTGAACGATTTCCCTGTGTAATTCCTGTCCCAGAGAGTTATAAACAACAATGTCTCCCTGCTGAAATTGTTCGGATTCCCAATACACCTGGAACGTCCCCTGATTAGGATTGGGAAATACTCTGAAATTACTGACAATCAAATCTTCATCAATATGGGTAGAGCCATTTTTGCACTGGTCGAGTTGAGCTTTGACCTGTGTTCTGATTGAAGGCAGAAGAGGATAAAGATTTCCTCCCGGGCACACCGTAGCACAACCATCCCGGTGGCCGGAAATGGTCATCAAAGTCTGACTGGATGACATATGATATGAAGAGCCTGTCGGGCTGATATTCGCATCACAACTTTTCCAGGTAAGGAGCTTATTCAGGCTAGCCAGGGCTTCTGGAGAAGGGGTAGCATTTTCAAAATTCCCTAACATACAAATACCCATGGTCCCCGTATTTTTTCCACAAAAATGAGCTCCTTTTACATTATTCCCTCCACCACGGCCTTCATAGATAATTCCATTGGGATCAATTATCCAATTATATCCAATATCACACCAACCGTTGATGTTAACATGTGAATCCCATATAGACAAAACAACGGCGGCCCAGTTATTACTGGAATTAATCCCCGCAGAATGGTGAACAATCTGGTGAGATACCTGACTATAATCCGGGCTCGCACAGGAGGGATTATTGCCATCGGGACAGTTCCAATCAGCACGGGTTGCAAAAGCAGGCAAATCACAGCCACATTCACTATTCATTCCTGCGATGGTAGTACCAGAAATTGTACTTGCAGTTAATGGGGTTACATTTCCGGGAGAGAAAAAATTAAATTGAAGATGGCTAACACTGGCAATAGGAGAAGTAGGAGGAACCTGCTTAAATTCGATCATATAACTGAAGTAGTTGTATGTCGAATCCGCGATAATCATATTGCCAATGAATGCAGGTTGAGCAGGATCATCATCATGAAATTTTTCTACTTTTTGCCAGTTACTCCATACAACCTGATCACTGGAAAAACGCAAAAGAATAGATACGACGCCAGGATGATAGTTATTGATATGAGCAACGGGAGTGAGCGCCATAAATGGCTGAGAATTGATGAGAGGGATACTTTCTATTCCGGAAACATAATAACCCTCAACGTCCTGCCGCAGAGGCATCAACCCTTGAGAAGTAGAAACTACATTAGCCTGATCGTTAGATGCAGGGGACTGAGTAAAGTCAATTTGAACTGAACTATTCTCCGAGTTTATTGGTGGTCCGTCCTGCCCCAGGATGAAGCCGGGAGATGAAATAAAAACCCATCCCATAATTATGCCCCATAAATGAGATGATTTTTTAAAATGCTGATTGATCAACCAATGTTTTTGCCATCCTTTCATAGCGTGCTAAATATACGCAAATTGTCACGGACTTGCATAAAGGAAAAAATCTTAATGTAATGTATTTTTCATTTTCGAAGGTTTATAGATTCGCCATGAATACCATTCAAACGGTCAATTATGACATTCAGCAATAGCTATGTCCTCTTCCGACAACAGGGAATGATTTACAAACAGATAATTAATAGTTTTGTCCTGATTAATCAATTTATTTCCTCTTCTGCAAAATGAAGTTATACGCAAATGCTTATTATGCCTTGCTTTTATGGATAATAGGATTTACGCCCTCTTTTTCTCAATCCCCCCTCAACCATCCCCCGACGATTTATCAGGATAGTTCTGCCCTTATCCATGTAAAGGCTTCCAGTCCTGTATTTTTATTTCTATCCACTTCTCCTGAAGGAGATGGAATCCAGCCTCTGCACTCAGGTTCTTCCCCCATGATTTTCAAACAGGAAGGCAAACATGTATTGACACATTCGGATACCAATCAAAAAACTCAAAGCAATATTACCATTCAGGCAGATGGAACTGCCCCGGAAAGTAATTACATCTTTAGTCGTGAAGCCGAATATATGGCTGATACCTATCGCTACTTCAATGAAAAAGTGGAAATTACCTTCCATTCAAAGGACAATCTGGCTGGTATCTCCGATATTTATTATTCGATTGATAACAAAGATTTTAAAAAATACGATAGTCCCATCAGCCTGAAAAAAGAGAAAAATTACCAGGTCAGTTATTATGCTGTAGATCGCGTTGGTAATGTGGAAAAACCCCGGGAAATCACGTTTGAGATTGATCTGACGTCTCCGAAATCAACTCATCTGATCACAGGGCATCAGATTAACGATATCTTTTCTCCGGGTTCCGAGATTACGTTGTCTTCTCAGGATGAAGGTGCCGGGGTTGAGAAAATTTACTGGACGATTGACAATGGAGTTCCCCAAATCTATGAAGGACCTGTCGGTTTAGATAAACTTCCTGAAGGAGATCACAAAATCAAATATTATGGTGTGGATGCGGTGGGAAATCAGGAAAACCCTCATACGATTTCTTTTTTCCTGGATAAATCAGCTCCCAGAATCGCAGACGATGTTTTGGGAGACCAGTATTTCACCAATGGTTCCTTATTCATTTCTCCGCGTACGACTCTTAAACTGACCGTTGTGGACAATAAGGCAGGAGTTGAACAAATCAAATATAAAATCAACCAGGAGGAATACCGTGATTATCTGGAGCCGATTACTTTTGCAGATCGCAGTGGCAATGTTCAAATTACGTCTTATGCCGTCGATAAAGTAGCCAACTCCAATCAGGATAAGTCTCCTGTCCAGGGAGAAGGAAAAAGAAACCTGATTATCGATTCCACCAATCCGACTATCAGTTATGGATTTGAAGGTCATCAGTTTGAGGTTTCTGACACGATGTATATCAGTACTGAAACCAGTATATTTATTTCAGCCAAAGATGAAGAATCAGGGTTAAAAAGCCTCAGATATACCCTTAATACAGAAAAAGAAAATGTTTATAAAACACCTTTCCAGCTAAAAGAAGAAAAAATTTATCAGGTCATCATCAACAGTGAAGACCAGGTTGCCAATCGAAGTCAGGAAACATTTTACTGCCGGGTAGATGCTACTGGTCCGGTTATTTATCCGAGGTTCAGCATTGATCCCATCAAAAGTCTACAGGCAGATGATCAGACAATGGATATATATTCTCCACAGGTTATGTTGTTTTTAGCTGCTACTGATCAGTTAGTGGGTTACGATCAGATGTATTATTCCATTAATGGAAGTGAAGAAAAACGCTATGGGGAAGTTCTTCGGGATTTTGAAAGCGGAAAGGATTATGAAATTATGATCAGAGCTATTGACAAGTTGGGAAATGAAACGAAGGAAACGATTCGTTTTTCGGTGAAGAAATAGCTTTTGGCTTTTGGCCTTTAGCTTTTGGCGCAATCGGCTTAAGCCGAAAATACAGAAGCCAATAACTAAAGGCCAAAAGCTAAAGGCCAAAAGCTAACCACTAATTCCCTTTCTCAATCATTCTGACATTCCCTGAAATAGGAGAAATCGAAACCTCTTTCTTACCTTCCCTGACATAAAATACATAATCGCTATTATGGCCAATCAACCTGATCGGAATCTGACTACCATCAGAGAAAGTCAGAGTGTGGGTCATTTTAAAGTTTCCCGTCTCAAGCTGATCCTTTATTTTCATTCCTCCTCCCAGACCATATCCCAGATAAGCTGAAAAGATTACAAAAGCGCCCATCAAAAGGGCTTTTTTAATCAGTCCTGGTCTGGAATACTCTTTATCCAGTTTATCGATATCATGCTTTGCCCGATACTCAGGATTTTCTCTGAGTTTTACATGTTTTTTGCCTGCCCAAATCAATCCCAAAACCATAATCATCGGAATAATGAAAATGACTGCCGGAAAAACGAGGTTTCGGGTAAGATAAATAACCGGGCTAAGAATGA
>JAGQVA010000253.1 GCA_020438265.1 Bacteroidota bacterium | reverse complement strand
GTGCCAATGAAGCTACTGAAATCAGTTTCAGCGAGGCGGTAACGATTCAGGGAAAAGAGTTACCTGCCGGGCTATATTCACTGTATACGATTCCGGGAGAAGCATCATGGATCATTGCTTTTAATAGCAAGACGGATTATTGGGGCGCAACACTGGGGAGTCCTTTTAAGGAGAGGAAGGATGTATTGAGGGCAGAAGTGCCGGTGAAAAAATTAGAATCGGTTGAGGAACAATTGGTCATTGATCTTCAGAAAGGAGGAGATAAAATTAATCTTGTTATTCGCTGGGATAATGTTGAAGTGGCTTTAGAAATGAATTAAGCAGCCTTCGGCTTAAAAATAACATTGAGAAACACCCCTGCAATCAAGACGAAAATCCCCAGAAAACTCAGAAAAGTATATCCTTCTCCAAACCAGAAAAAGCCAATAATCAGCGCGTTGATTACTTCCAGGTATTTCAAGGGAGCGATGATATTGGCTTTTTCCAATTGGAAAGCTTTTGTCATATAAAGCTGCCCCATGAACCCGAAAATTCCCAGACTGATAAAAAGAAGCCATTCGATTCCTTGTGGAGGCTGCCAGTAAAAAATCGTCAATACTCCTCCAACCAGTGTCGTCACAAACATAAAATAATTGACAATCACAATCGGATGGTCGCCACTTCCGATTTTGCGGATAATGATGTAGACAATTCCGCTGAAAAAAGCTGAAATCAGGATATAAATAAACCCTGTTCCTTCCACCCTGATATCAAATCCTTTGATGAGAAATACGCCAGATAAGGCAAGGGCAAAGAAAATATACTGCTGCCAGTACATCTTTTCCTGCAAAATAAAAACGGCTAATAATGCCGCAAAAATGGGGGATAGATAACGAAGCGCCACAGCTGAGCCAAAAGGAAGTTTTTGTAATGCCATAAAAAACATCATCATGGCAATCATTCCGGTTATTCCACGGGCGATTAACAGGGATTTTTGATTGCCGAGGATGGGTATCCGGTTTCTTATGAGGATAAACATGCACAGCAAAAAAGAACCCAGGGAGCGGAAAAAAATAATTTCGTAGGGGTTAAAATCATTTAACTGTTTGGCAACAGTATTCATCAGGGTAAAGGTGATGGTACTGATAACCATAAATTTGACCGCTCTCCATCTATCCATGAACGGGAGCCGCTTTCAGGTTTTTGACTTGCGCGATGGTTTCCACACCGAGCTGGCCCATATTATTTTTTAAATCATCGAGGAAAATTTCTGTTGTATGATCCCCGCCATATTGCCCCAGGGCACTTACTCCATAGACAAAGGGTCTTCCCATCAGGACAAAGTCGGCCCCTAAAGCCAGGGCACGTATGATGTCCAGTCCGGTTCTGATTCCACTGTCAAAAATGACGGCAGCTTTTCCATTGACGATTTTTGCGATCTCGGGGAGCATCTCAATGGCAGCGGGTGCACCGTCAAACTGACGTCCTCCGTGATTGGAAACTCCGATTCCATCCATCCCTGCTTTCAGGGCTTCTTCTACATCCAAAGGATGTAAAAGTCCTTTGAGAATAATAGGACCCTTCCACAAGTCTCGTACTTCTTTGATGTATTCCCAACTGAGGTTGCCGCGAAATTTGAATCTGACAAATTCTCCCACCGCCTTCATATCCTTAATTTCGCTGTACGACTCCACGGTTTTCAGGCGTGGCAATCCATTTCTGAGGGTAGCTATTGACCAGGTCGGATGCATCATTCCCTGCCAGATGAGTCGCGGAGTAATGTCCGGAGGAACACTCAGTCCAGCTCTTTTGGTTCTTTCCCTTCTGCTGGGAACGGGAACGTCTGCAGTGATAATCAAGGTATTAAATCCAGCGTCTGAAGCTCTTTGCAGTAGTTTTGAGCGCAAATCATTTTCTTTGGGAGGATATAATTGAAACCACCCCATATCTCCTGCCAGAGCACCTACATCTTCGGGAATCTGAGTTGCTACGGTGCTGAGAGAATAAGGAATGTTATAATCTTTGGCCATTCTGGCGAGGAATAACTCTATTTTGGGCCACATCAGGCCGGTAAGTCCTACCGGAGCTACACCAAAAGGTGCACCATAAGTACGGCCAAACAATTGAGTCGAAGTATCAATATTCAGGGCTCCGCGCATAAAGCGGGGCAGGAGAGTGATTTCGGAAAGTTTTTGCTGATTCCGGCGAACGGCATCCTCGTTTCCGGTTCCAGACTGCAGATATTCCCATGCGACAAAAGGCATTCTTTTTTCTGCTTTTTGTTCCAGATCTTCAATACCCGGGTATTGATTCATCCATTTTGCCGCCTTTTTTTGGTAGCTCATAGTTTGTCTTTTGCGCAAAGAACTCACTTTTCGGCTGAAAAAAAAAGGTGAGTCGTCTGACTCACCTTTTGAATAATTTTACTGGCAATTAGCGATTGGTTTTTAGCCTTTCACTGAAGATAGCCAATAGATTTAGTTTCTATTCAATTCCCCCAGTTTTTTAGCGTAATCCGCCATTTCATCATCTTTTCCGATGATAGGAGTAATGTTTACCAACTGGCGCAGCCACTCAGCATTGTCCTGATCATGTTCGTGAAGCCATTTCATAAATGGATAAGCTTTTTTCAAAAGCTCAACAATTTCGGTGTTCATTTTATCAATTTTCGCTTCATCAGCAGAGGAAGTTCCCAGCTTCATTTTCGCCTCACTGATTTCAGCTGCTTTATTGATATAATAAGCTCCTTTTCCAAAGTTGGCCATGAAATTTTCCGGGTCCTGCTCATATACTTTATCATACAGATCTTTTGCAGCGTCAGTCTCATCATTTTTAGAAAGAAGATCTGCATAAGCCAGTTTGACATTTACATTTTCAGGTTCATTCGCGATTGCTTTTTCAAATTTCTTTTTGGCTTCTACAAACAACTCAGGGTTTTGCTGGTAAATATGGAGTTCGATTTTTTCGATATCCTTATCTCCGGGAAGTAATTCCAAACCAGTATTTACAGCAGCCAAAGCTTCTTTTACATTACCCTGGCTTTGGTGAAGCACTCCCAGCATCTGAGAAATATAACTCATCTGACCAGCATCAATTTTGTATTCTTCGCCTTGTTTTAATTCTGCTACCCCATCTTTAGAGTCATCATATCTTTCTTTAAAAACGTCAATAGCCTCTTCGAAGACTTTGATTGCAGAAGCAGTATCTTTTACAGCGATATAGGAAGATCCAACCATCCTTTTAGTCAGGAAGTGATCATTTTTCACCTGATCGGCAGCGACAAAATATTTGAGGGCCATCTCATCATTATCCTGCTGATTAAATACAGTTACTCCTTCGTTGTAAAGGGCTCCCCAAAGGCGAGTGATGTCGTTTTGACCAGTAAGGTCAAAGTTTTGGGCGTCTTTTTTGTATTTATCATCTTCCGGATTGTTCATGGCTTTCTCCAGATTATCCTGAGCTCTGAATAAAGCATCCGGATATAATTTCAGCGTAGACTCCTGTGAAGTATCGATAGCGATTTGGAGATAAGATTTAAACAAATAGTAGTTCGCTTTTGCAATATATTTTTGCTTCAACAATTCTGGCTTGGTTAAGGCTTCCTCCAGCTTTATGATTGCATCAGCATAATTACCCTGAGTATAGTTCAGGGTACCTGTTGTCACCTTGGATTTCTGGGCCGACAAGGTGCCAAAACCCAAAATCAGCAGTGATAATATAATTGAAACTCTCTTCATAAATATTGGTAATTAATAGTTTTGGTCTAATATTATCTCAATTTTTTGACCTGAAAAATAATAATTGTCACTTATTGAGATGAAAATTTTTGTTATTTCCACGAAAAAACGTCCAAATTATTCTGTGGATTCTGGATTTTGTCCATTTTCAGAATTCATGTTTTCGTTTTCAATGGCTTCTGAATCCTGTGATTCATCCTCATCCTCTTCATCAGATGCAACTACTTTTGCTACAGAAGCAATTTCATCATCTTTTTTCAGGCGAATGAGTTTTACCCCCTGTGTATTTCTACCCATGGTACTGATTTCATTCACTTTCATCCGGATGGTGATCCCTTTTTTGGTAATAATCATTAAGTCCTCATCATCGGTTCCTTCCACCTGAATTATCCCAACCAGTTTTCCGGTTTTGCTGGAAACGTTGATGGTTTTTACCCCTTTTCCACCGCGATTGGTAAGACGATATTCTGAAACAGGAGTCTGTTTGCCATATCCTTGTTCAGAGATTACCAACAGGTTTTTATCCTCATGTGGAACCACAACCATTCCTACAGCCTCATCTCCTTCATTATTCAAAGAAATTCCTCTTACTCCGGCGGCACCACGTCCCATTTCCCTTACCGTATCTTCCTGGAAACGAACCGCATAACCTGATTTTCCTGCAATCAAAATCTGGCTATTTCCATCAGTGAGGCGGGCTTCAAGCAATTCATCTCCTTCATTGATATTGATAGCGATAATTCCATTTTGACGTGGACGGCTATAAGAACGAAGGGAAGTTTTCTTCACCTGACCATTTTTGGTAGCCATGATGATATAGTGTGAATCGACAAATTCATCATCATCAAAACTTTCCACAGTCAGATAGGCTTTTACCTTGTCGTCTTTATCAATGCTAATGAGGTTTTGAATAGCTCTTCCTTTGTGAGATCTTTCACCTTTGGGAATTTCGTATACTTTTAACCAGTAACATTTTCCTTTTTCGGTGAAGAAAAGCATATAATTATGGGTGCGGGTGGCAAAAAGATGTTCAACAAAATCCGAATCCTTTTTCCCTGTTCCTTTGAAGCCTGTCCCACCACGCCCCTGAGCCTGATAGTCAGAAGCCAAAGTTCGTTTGATGTATCCCTGATTGGTAATGGTGAGGATCATGTCCTCATTAGCCAGGATATCTTCAATGCGAATTTCACTATCAGAGAAAGTGATTTCAGTTCTTCTGGGTTCGTCGTATTTCGTCTTAACCTCTTCCAGCTCGTCTTTAATAATTTGCATCCTAAGCCCTTCATCTGCGAGAACGGACTTATAGTATTCAATTTTTTCTTTGAGTTCCTGATACTGTTGCTGGATTTTTTCTCTTTCCAGTCCGGTCAGGCGTTGCAGACGCATATCCAGGATGGCCTTGGCCTGAATTTCGGAAAGGGAAAACTTTTCCATCAGTCCTTCACGGGCGATATCCGCAGTTTGTGAAGCACGGATCAATGCAATGACTTCATCCAGGTGATCAAGGGCAATCAGCAAGCCTTCCAGAATATGGGCTCTTTTTTCAGCTTCAGCCAGTTCGTACTTGGTCCTTCTGATTACAACCTCATGGCGATGCTCAACAAAGTAATGAATCATTTCCTTGAGGGAGAGGGTCTGAGGACGCCCCTTAACCAAAGCAACGTTATTGATACTGAAAGAGGATTGTAGAGGTGTTAATTGAAAAACTTTGTTCAGGACAACCTTTGCATTGACATCTCTTTTCAGTTCGATCACAATGCGTAGTCCCTGACGGTCTGATTCATCCCTTACATCTGAAATTCCTTCGAGACGTTTCTCATTAATCAGTTGGCTGATTTTTTCAATGGTATTCGCTTTGTTTACCTGATAAGGAATCTCATTGATGATAATTCTTTCCCGGTCATCTTTCCAGTCCAAGATATCTGCGCGGGCTCTCATAACTACCCTTCCTTTACCGGTTTCATACGCACTTTTAATTCCTTCAACCCCGTAGATGAGGCCGCCAGTAGGAAAATCAGGCCCTTTTACAAATTCCATCAGGCCATCGATGGTAATTTCATTATCATTAATATAGGCAATGGTAGCATCTACGACTTCCACCAGGTTATGAGGAGGCATATTCGTTGCCATACCTACCGCAATACCACTGGCTCCATTGATCAGGAGCTGGGGGATTTTTGCTGGTAATACAGTCGGTTCGGTAAGCGAATCGTCAAAATTCAGCCTGAAATCGACTGTGTCTTTGTCCAGATCTGTGAGTAATTCTTCCGCGATTTTGCGCAGACGGGCCTCTGTATATCGCATGGCCGCAGGATTGTCTCCGTCAATGGAACCAAAATTACCCTGACCATCGACGAGGGGATACCTGAGAGACCAGCTCTGGGCCATTCGCACCATCGAGTCGTAAACAGCACTATCACCATGAGGGTGAAATTTTCCCAAAACTTCTCCAACAATTCTGGCCGATTTTTTATACGGACGATTACTGGCGAGTCCCAACTCAGTCATTCCGTAGAGTACGCGTCTGTGAACGGGTTTGAGGCCATCTCTCACATCCGGCAATGCCCGGGAAACGATTACTGACATAGAGTAATCGATATAGGCATTTTTCATCTCTTCTTCTATGACCCGATTAATAATCTTTTGTCCTTGTTCTTCTTCCATTATGCAAATAAACGTTTAGTTTAATTAGCCTTAATTTTAATTCTAATTGGTTCGCAAAATAACGAAATCTTCGTTGCTATAAAAGCAATTGGCGGTTGGCTTTTGGCTTTTAGCTGGAATTTGTAATTTTTTATTAAAAATGGCTTTTCCAGCTTTAGGATGGAGGTTTCCAGGAGCTCTCTAATCATAGAATAATGACAAAAAGCCAACGGCTAATAGCCCAAACCCAAAAGCTGGCTAGCCTGGAAAACTGATTTGAGTATAATTTATTTTTTTCCCCATTTCCATAAACATCTTTTCGTAATCGGTGGTAATTTTTGCATCCTGATTAATCGTCGGATCGGTATGAAGATCGAAACTCAGTTCGTGAAACTTGATATTTTTTTCCCTGACAAACACTTCCAGACTATATTGGAATAGATCGAGGTTATCGGTCTTGAAAAACAGGCTTCCTTCTGGCTTTAGGAGTTTTTTATACATATTCAGAAAGGGAGGATTAATCATCCTGTGTTTGGCCTGACGCTTTTTGGGAAAAGGATCGGGGAATGTAATCCAGATTTCATCGGCTTCATTTTCTGCTACAAATTTGTCTATTTCGAGCAAATGAATGCAGAGGAAAGCAAGGTTGGAAATATTTTCCTCCATGGCGTCTCCGGCAGGTTTCCATAACCTCGCCGGCTTCAGATCAATCCCTACAAAATTTCTTTCAGGATATCGTTTTGCCATTTCGTAAATGAATGCTGCTTTTCCACAGCCCAATTCAAACGTGATCGGGTGATTATTTTGAAAATAATTGCTCCACTGACCACGGGTCTGGCTTTGCTGGTCGAAGCAATTGGGGAAGGTTTTAAATTCCGCTTTTCTAAGTTCTTTCTTTCTGGCCATGCA
>JAGQVA010000252.1 GCA_020438265.1 Bacteroidota bacterium | reverse complement strand
GTCTACTGGTTAAATCAAAAGAGCCCACTGATTTTGCTCCACAGAGTAATTATTTAAAGGTATTGATGCTGATGGGGATTATTACTTTGTTTTTTATTTGATGGTTACTCCCCCACCCTAAACTGCATATTTGCCAGGTTAAAATTAAACTTTAACGGCCCATAACCCACATCAATGGCAGATTTCCCAGTCAGATTAGGCGAGAGCGTTTGCCCGGAAATAAAAGCCATCACCCCATTTCCACCCTGATCCCAGGTAAGGCGCATTTTCATTCGCATTTCTTTGCTTCCTTCTGCAGGAATCGTCGTGGAGTTCGTCGTAGGAGCCGCATCAAAAGTTACGGGAACATAGGTTTGTCCATTGGGCAGATTGATAGACGTTTCTGTTAGTAAATGAGGCGCTTCAATGGGAAATTTGTTATTGTTAATGAATTTGAACGGCAAAATGACTTCTATTCCATATACATTCTTCCCCGGAAAAATAATCAGCGGATCAAACGCCTTAAAAGCGTCCCATTGACTATTTAACAAGTTGAGGTTAGGTTGGGCATTGGGTAAAAATGTCTGAACCACCAGGTCAATCACCGGATCTTCCTTTTCTGGTGTTTCAGTCAAATCTTCCATTAAATTGTTCCAGTCATTTCGCAAATTCGTCTCCTGTGTACCATTAAAACTCAAGTCAATAAAACCCTTGACTGCATCATCAAACATATCAATACAAGGGCGTGGTTGCGGAATATTGGGGCAGTCAATCTCACTGATTTTCCTGATAAACGGAGAAATCATGTCGCTCTGAAGTTTTGCGTTCAGAAGATTATCGATAAAAGGCGTGATTGCATCCTGAAAAATACTTAAGTCAACGGTATCCATTTGTCCAAGAAAGTTAACTTTTCCCGGCTGGTTGGAAAGGGCAATCCCCGGCAGAACCGGAAGACGTATGGTATCTCCAAAGGCAAATTCGATGGTATGCTCACCGAGTTTTTGTTTGAGTATTTCTTCTACATTGAGCTTTTCAGTCAACTCATTTTCGGGCAAAGCGATGCCATATTTCCCCAGTTCCTGAGCAAAATCCGAAAGGTCAATCTTTATCCTCGATTCAAATTCAAAATAATTGTCCCGACCCAGCACATTCCAGTTTTTGAAATAGCCTTGAGGGTTGAGATCCAGGGTAAACATATAGATTTCCATCTTTTGACCATTTGGAGGAATGTTAAAGGAAGGATGTGCTTCCAGTTGGTTATTTAATTTTTTGTCATTGAGCTTCAGGGTGATCTGATGCTCAGGAATGGTTAATGATTTGGAAAAAGGATTGGTGAATAAAAACTTAAGCCCCATTCTCATTTTGATATCCTGAGGATTATTTCCGGGCTGGAAATTTTCAATCTTGATGCCTCTGAAACCTACGGTAGGTACAGTATCCTGCAGGCGCAGGATTTTAGGTGAACAGGCAGTTAATAATAGGAAACAAAACAGAAATAGAGACAAAAACAAAGAAGAAGATTTAGCCATTATAATCCGAATTTTGAGTGGGTTTCAATACATAGTTCTTCCCATAGGGAAATATGTTACCACTGATTGAAAAATAATAGCTAAACCCTCTCGGTTTCTATCCCTCCATCGCCTTTCTCACAGCCTCCTTCATTTGCGCCAATCCTTTCTTAGCCACTTCTAACGCATCCTGCGCCCAGTAATCTCTGTTAAACAACTCTAGAGAAAGCACCTTGGGTTTGCCCGAAGCAGCCAGATCTTTCAAAATCTGAGTAGTCGGCGCTACCCCCAAACCTGGATAAATCCGATCTTTATCCTGGATGTCCATATAATTTAAATCTTTGGGATAATCATTCATGTGGAAAACCTCAATGGTTTCGCCGGAGATAAGTTTTAACCCGTCAATATCAGAACCACCCCTGTAAAGGTGATAAATATCTGGAAGAATACGGGTATTGGGATGACCGCACTCAGCAGCAACATAAAGCACCTGGCTGAGTTTGTACAAATTTTTGGAAAACCCCCATACTTCCAGCTGAGGATTAACGCCCATCTGAGCACCTAGCTCAACCAAAGCACGAAAGCGCTCAGCAGCTTTATCCAGGTCCAGCCCCGGATAATTGGTCGCACCGGCAGGAGGTGCTGCCAGTCGCTTACAGCCTACCTGAGCCAGCATGTCCATTTCTCTTTTGGCTTGCTCCAGCGCGCGGGAACGCGTGTCGTTATCGTCGACAATCCACTGTGCGAAGCCAATGGCGTCTTCAACTTTCAGGCCTGAATCGTCTATGCGTTTTTTCAGGTCTTTGAGTTTTCCGCCTTTTTCGACATAAGCTTCCAGAGATCGAATCCAGATTTCGATACCATCATAACCGGCTTTAGCAGTGATATTAATTTCTTCCTCGATCCCCAGGTTTTGCCCCATAATGGTACTGGTATTGAGGCAATAAGTGAAGATGTTGGCTTTGGGGGATGGTGATTTTTTTTTCTTTTCTTGTTCTGCCAATGCAGATAGCGGAAGTAGAGAAAGGCCAGCGATGGCACCAAGACCGGTAAGCGCTTTTCGACGGGAAACGGGAGATTTCATTATTCTAGTGTAATTAGTAGGTTTAGTATTTCCAAAAACGAATTTACACACATATTTACTTTAGAAAAGGCAAATATGTGTGTAAAGTCAGAGAATCTCCCTGAAAATGGCAGGAAAGAGTGTCTTATTTATTCAAAAACTCCGAATCAAAGGTCTGAAGAGTTAATACTAATAAGTCATAAAACTCATCGCCTGTTCCGTCTATGGTCCGTCTTACCCAGAAACCAGGGCAGGTAAATCCTTCATATACATCGTAACCTTGTTTTTCGATTTCTTCGGCAAATCCTCTGAATGATTCCTGAAGGTAATAGCTGGGAGAATTATTGGATGCAATCGCATTTTGATATCCTGTAACAATTTCCTGGTTATTATAACCTGCTTTATAGGACATATAGAATACCCGGAGGTAATTTTTGAAATGTTTGTCGTAGAATTCCTGACAACGGCTTACAAAGTTTTGTCTTTGGGCAAAGGGTTTAAGCATTTCGTGAAGTCTGGAAACGAAAGCGGGATTATAATGCCCAAACTCATTGGCGTTATAATTCATTTCTGTGGTATGAGGTCCGCTGACGAAAACAGTTTCGCCCGTGATTCCTTCCAGCGTTTGCAAACTCAATACGCTTTTGGCAATTTCAAATCGCCATCTGATACCGCTTTCTGGTAACCAACTACTGATTTTATCATAGTCTAACTTTGTTTCTGAAACGATATTATCCCAATTGGAAATTAAAAAATTAATTCTGTGACTGAGCGTTTGGGCTGGTCTGAATGATGAAAAGATAAGAATGATGGCTAGTCCGAATAGGGGAATAAAAACCTTTTTAGATTGGGTGGTCATAATTTGTTGTTGTTAAAATATGTTTATGGACCCAAAATTAAGGCGAAGTATGACCATGTTTTTATAGAAATCGGACATTTTTATTTTTTTCGCCCCTGTAGAGACGCGATTAATCGCGTCTCTACGTACGCGACAAATCAATGCGCTTCCAGCCAATTGGTGCCAACTCCCACCTCTGCCTCCATCGGCACGCCCATATCCACGGCGGAAACCATATTCTCATACACCAGTTTTTTCACCGTTTCCACCTCTTCTTTCCGCACATCAAATACCAGTTCATCATGCACCTGAAGGAGCATTTTGGATTTCAGACCTGCGTCTTTAAAAGCTTTATGCACCTTTATCATGGCCAGTTTGATCACATCGGCAGCTGTTCCCTGAATAGGGGAGTTGATGGCGTTTCTTTCCGCAAATCCTCTGACAGTTGCGTTGCGCGAATTGATATCATCGAGATAGCGACGACGGCCAAAATAGGTTTCTGTATACCCATTTTTGCGGGCAAAATCGATGGATTCATCCATGAATTCTTTTACCCTTGGGTATTGTGAAAAGTAGGCATCGATAATCTGCTTGGACTCTGTACGGCTGATGCCCATTCGCTGACTCAGGCCAAAGGCCGAAATTCCATAGATAATTCCAAAGTTGACGGTTTTGGCTCTTGACCGCTGGCCTGGCGTTACTTCCCCTGGTTCCACCCCAAAAACCCTCGATGCCGTCGCCCGGTGAATATCCTCTTTATTAAGGAAAGCAGCCATCATATTGGGGTCCTGACTCATCGCAGCCATAATGCGAAGCTCTACTTGCGAGTAGTCAGCAGAAACAAGGAGGTGGTTTTCATCGCGGGGAATAAACCCTTTCCGCACTTCTCGTCCGTCCAGGGAACGTATCGGAATATTCTGCAAGTTGGGATTCACAGAACTCAAACGCCCTGTAACAGCAACTGACTGACTAAAAGTTGTATGAACTCGTCCTGTCTTGGGATTGATCAGTTTGGGCAATGCGTCTACATAGGTAGATTTTAATTTATTTACCCCACGGTAAGCGACAATTTTTGCTGGTAACTCATGATGGACTGCCAAATCAGTTAAGACCTGCTCATCTGTAACATACTGCCCGGTTTTGGTCTTTTTCTGTTTTTTTCCTTTGCCTAATTCCAGTTTATCAAAGAGAATCGTACCAAGCTGTTTGGGAGAATTGACGTTAAATTCTTCATCGGCCAATTCATAAATCTCTTTTTCCAGAACAACCAGTCGCTCTGCCAATTCTTCCGAATATTCATCCAGTGCTTTTTTATCAATGGTGATTCCTTCAAATTCCATTTCCGCCAGAATAGGCATAAGTGGCTGTTCGATTTTCTCAAAGATAAAATTGCCCTTGACATCTTTCTCCAGCACTTTTTTGATTTGCAGGGTAATATCAGAGTCTTCACAGGCGTATTCTACCATCGGTTCCAACTCCACTTCCCGCATGGTTTTTTGCTTTTTGCCTTTGGGGCCAATGAGAGTGGTAATGGAAACCGGCTGATAATTCAGACATTCTTCGGCGATGAAGTCCATATTATGCTTATCGCCAGGTTTTCTCACATAATGCGCCAGCATGGTGTCAAACATCGGGCCTCCTAGTTCCAGCCCATAATTCTTCAACACCAGAATATCGTATTTGAGGTTTTGACCGATTTTGGTGATTTCTTCGGAAAGCATGACTTCCTGAAATTCGCCCAAAATAGACCTGATTTCTTCATCCGGCATATCTTCAGGGAAGAAAATAAAATAACCCGTTTTTTCCTTTACACTGATGGACATACCCACAATTTCGGCCAGCATAGGGTCAATATTGGTGGTTTCGGTATCCACGCAGAACTCCTTCGCAGCTTTGATTTCATCAATGATCCTGGCTCTTTCCTCAGCTGTTTTGACCAGCTTGTAATCGTGTTTGACGTCTTGAATGGTCTTAAGCCCGGTTTCAACTTCAAATGGTAATTCCAGTATCCCATCTTCTCCCTGCATCAAACCCTGCATAGGATTGAGTTTTGTACCCAGAATCCGCTGTGCGGTAGTTTTGAATTCCAGCTCGGCCATGAGGATAGCCATCTCTTCCAGGTTTGCATTACCAATTTTCATATCCTTGGCTGACCATTCGATAGGCATATCAGTCATAATCGTAGCCAGTTCTTTGGACATAATTCCCTGTTCACCAAACTCTTCTACACTGGCTTTGATGCTCTTTTTGGTGATTTTATCGACGTTGGCGATAATGTCTTCCACTGAACCAAACTCCTGAATCAATTCTACCGCAGTTTTGGGTCCAACCTTCGGAATTCCGGGGATATTGTCTACAGAATCACCCTGAAGCCCCAGCAGATCAATGATTTTTTCAGGAGGAACGCCAAATTTTTCTTCTACTTCCGCACGCCCAAGTACATCAAATCCACCTCCCCGAAAACGCGGTTTGTATAAAAATACATTGTCTTTCACCAGCTGTGCGTAATCCTTATCCGAAGTAACCATATAGATATCGAACTCATCCTCAGGGATTTGTTTGCTAAGTGTCCCGATAATATCATCTGCTTCATAACCGGGTTTGGCAAAAGTGGGGATATCCAAAACCTTGAGTAATTTATAAGCATAAGGAATTGCAGCGGCCAGATCTTCGGGCATTTCATCGCGCCCGGCCTTGTATTCTTTGTATTGTTCGTGGCGAAAAGTAGGACCGCTGGTATCCAGTGCAACCGCGAGGTGAGAAGGATCTTCTTTGGTAATAATTTCGAGAATGGTATTGACGAAACCGAAAACAGAAGAAGTATTTAAGCCTTTGGAAGTGATACGGGGGTTTTTGATGAATGCAAAATGTGCTCTGAACAGGAGAGCCATTCCATCAAGGAGAAACAGTTTTTTTTTGGACATAGAATTACCTTTTGAAATTAGCTTAATATGGGTTCTTCGTTTTCTATTTATACCAGCAAATTACATGATTGGAGGTGGAAACGAAAATACTGAATCTTCTTTTTTGAGAATTCCTTAAATTGGGGATCATATCAGACATTGTATCTGCTTGAGATATTTTTTTATGTGGGAGTTTATTAAATATAAAACACGGAAACACGGAGGCACAGAAATATCCTCCCCGGGAATAATATTCTCTGTACCTCTGTGCCTCCGTGTTAAATCAAAAAGACTGCCCCAAAGCCTGTTATTATCCCTCCTTATCCTCTTAACCTCAGCTTATAAACTCCACAGCCAGAACACATACACAGAAGATTCACTTCGTTTTGCCCAACTCTTCAATCAAAACGCGCAGCTTTTTTATCAGACTTATGCTGATAGTGCGGTAAAAGGTTTTAAGGAAATGGCCACTCAAGCCAGGGAAGCTGATCAATTCTTCTGGGAAGCAAGGGCTTATCAGGGTGTGGGATTATCTCTCAACATCCTTGGGCTTCCTTCTGAAGCGATGAAGTACACCTTTTTGGCATTGGAATATTATGAAAAACAACAGCTAAAGAGATATCTGGGGCAGGTTTACGATAATATCGGACAAATCTATTTTAACCTGGACGATTTCCCTAAAGCCATCGAATATTTCCAAAAAAGCCTTGAAATAGCCCTTGAAAAAGAATCCTGGTATGAGATTGCCGCTTCCTATAACAACCTTTCTCAGGTCTATCAAAAACAATCAGATCTTCCAGGCGCAAAATCTGCATTATTAAAAGTGGAAAGTGCTTTGAAAAAATCCGCTGACACGACTTCTTACGGAATTTTGTATAATAATCTGGCTGAAGTGTATGTCGAGGAGGGAAAATACGATTCTGCCCAGCATTACCTGAATCTGGCTTATGAATTCATTATCCAAAAACAACAGACAGG
>JAGQVA010000251.1 GCA_020438265.1 Bacteroidota bacterium | reverse complement strand
ATGGTAGAATTCAAAGCGGCTGATTCAGGATCGGGAAGATCATCGTCTGACGAACCGGAAAAACTTTTTACATTGGCTTCAAAAGCCTGTTGAAAATAGGAATCAGCCGTTTCACAATCCTTCAGTCGTGTATAAATATCGGCAAGATTGAGATACGTTTCCGCCAGGTCAGGGTGATGGTTTCCAAAGTTTTGGGTTTCTATGCCAGCGGCATCCTTGAAATATTTTATCGCCAGTTCCAGGTTACCCTGCTCCAGGTACACATCTCCCATATTTTTGTAAATGGTAGCCAGGAAGGAGTGTTCCGGACCAAAAAGATTTATTTGTAACAAAACGGCTTCCTCATATAATTCCAGTGCTTCAGGAAAGCGCTTACTTCGGGTGTATACTTCTCCCAGGGTCTGGTAAATCTGTATAACCGAAGGATGGTTTTTCCCAAAAGTAGCAAGGGTAATGTCCAGGGCTTTTTGCGTATTGAGTAAGGCCTGATCATATTGCTGTAGTTCTATTTGAGCCATTCCTGTCCCATGAAACCCCATTGAGGTATAGGGATTTTCTTCTCCCAGGCTGGACAACCAGATTTCCGTAGCTTGGTCAAAAGCCTCAAGGGCTTTTTGGTATTCGCTCAGATTCAGGAAAATTGAGGCAATATTATAATAGCTCCGTCCCAGATAAGGATGATTTTCCGGAAAAATCATTTTCCTGATTTCCAGTGCCTTTTCATAATTTTCCAAAGCAAGCTGATCCTCTCCAATTAACTGATAGGCAGAACCCAGATTATTAAAACTACTGGCCAGAGAAGGGTGATCCGGATCCAATACTTTTTGTTTAATCTTCAGCGATTTTTGGTAATAATTCATCGACTTTTCATACTCCCCAAGGTCTGAATATGTATTGGCAAGGTTATTATAACTGGCTGCTATCTGGAAAGATTCCTCTTCAAAAAGCTCACGTCGGATTTCCAGTGCCCGAAGATGGTAATCCAGGGCTTTTTCATAATTGGCTTTTTCCTGATGGAGGCTGCCCAGATTGCTGAGTAAAATAGATTTTGTCTCCTGAGAAGAAGATGTGTCTTTTTCAAAAATAGGTTCTACGATTTCATAATAATAGATAGCAGAATCATAATTCCCCATATCGAGGTGAATATTACCGATTCCCCGGTAGGATACTCCAACTGGTTCTTTTTCATTTCCATAAACTTTTCGGCGGATTTCAAGGCCCTTACGAATGAAATTAAAGGCTTGAGGGTAGTCTTTTTTTTGTTCGTAAGTCGTACCAAGATTATGATAACAATCGCCCAGAAGCGTATCATTCCCCTGTTTCTTGTAAATATCCAGCGCTATCAAAAAAAAATATTCTGCACTATCGAAGTTTGAAGCCAGGTAATATTCCCGTCCCTGATCATAGGCAGAGATCCCTTCCTCAAGGGTCGCATTTTGCCCAAAGAGAGGAAGGCTCCCCACAAAAAGGCAAAGAGTTAAAGCATTAATCAGGTAGTTTTTCACAATTACAAGTAAGTGATTGGACAATACTAAATTAAGTCAAAATAAATAATAGAAAATTACAATTTAAAAAGTTAACTCACTGATTATAAATCAACTACTTTATTATTTTCTATTTGTCATTAGCGATAGCGTTTATTTTGACTTAAAAAATTGTTGTCTTTCCAGTTATACAAAAAACCCATCAGGTATTCATTCCTTCCACAAATTTCAGAAAAGCGTCCTTATAAGAATGACTGATTGGGATTTCCTTATCAGATACAATTACCCGATTATTCTGGATCAGAGAAATATGATTGAGTCCAATGATATAGGATTTGTGCACCCGCATAAAATCCCTTTCCGGCAATTTGGCCAGCATTTTAGTCATGCTCATCAGGGTCAGAATTTTTTGCGTAGGGGTATGGACCGCAATATAATCTCTCATTCCCTCGATATAGAGAATGTCTTTGTAGTCTACTTTAAAAAACCGGGTATCCGATTTAATAAACAGATAATTTACCTCTCCATGATTGGCTTCTGATTCAGGAGGGGTTTCTGTTTGATGCTCTAAAGCCTCATGGGCCTTCATTTGCATGATGGCTTTATTGACTGCTTTCAAAAAACGGTCAAAAGGAATCGGTTTGAGCAAATAATCCACAGCATTCAATTCGTAACTATCCACAGCATACTGAGAATAGGCCGTCGTAAAGATAATCATGGGGCTTTCAGCCAGGCTTTGCAAAAACTGAATCCCTGTAATATCAGGCATCTGAATATCGAGGAAGATTAAATCTATAGATTCCGTTTGCAGATATTGAACCGCTTCAATAGGATTTCCAAATACGGCAATCAAATCCAGACCAGGTATTTTGGCTGCAAACCTTTGGATTACTTCCAGTGCCAGGGGTTCGTCGTCAACAGCAATTGCTCGTATGGGATTCATAAGGCTATGGTTAAATTTACTTCAAAAAAATCGTCGTTTTGATCAATCGTGAGATTATAGGATTTCTTATACAGAAGGTCCAGGCGCTTTTTCACGTTTCGCAACCCAATTCCCCCCATATTATGTCCGGAAGCATTATTTGAACGATGGTTGGAATTATTTACTTTAAATACCAGATCATTTTCCAAAACATTAATGCTGATATGGATATGTGAAGGATTGGCAGTACTTATCCCATGTTTGAATGCATTTTCCACAAAAGTAATCAATATCATCGGGACAATCTGTTTGTCTTCGATCCTTCCGTTTACCGAAAAGTTAATCTCCACCGATTTGGGTAAACGCAACTTCTGTAAATCAATATAATTTTCAATATAATTAACCTCTTTCCCCAGGGGTACCTTTGGATCATTAGACTCATAAAGCATATATCTCATCAATTGAGACAATTTGGCAATTCCCTCTGCGGTGGGCTCATCATCATTTTGAAAAGCCAGACCATAAAGGCCGTTAAGTATATTAAACAAAAAATGGGGGTTTATCTGATGTTTGAGCGCCGAGAGTTCAGCTTTCAGCTTTTCCTGCTCCAGGGAGCGCCTCGTTTGTTGTTCTCTGAACCATCCATAAGTAAAACCATATAAATTAGCCACGAGCATAAAAACTGAATTGACCAGCAGGTTGGTTCGGACCCAGTCACTATACTTTGCAGATACTTCTGTATGCTGATGGTTGTGGTAAGCATCATTAACAAGGTAATCAAAAAGGCTCTCCAGAAACACAAACCCAATGATATACAGAGAGTTAATCAGCAGAAAATAATAAAGCTTATTATTCTTTAAATAAGGAGGCAGGGCTATATGTGCATAGGTATAAACCATTATAGCACTGAGAACCATCCCATAGGATATAAACAATAACTGAACCTGCCTGTCTTCTTCAAACAAAGAAAGGTGAAATCCTCCCAGGCCATAAGGTTCGGGAATCATGGCAAAATAGATACCCAGCCAGAGGATTACGTGAATCGATATGTACAGGTAGTTGAGTTTCAAACCAAATAAAGCTAAAAAACACTATCAATGCGTGCAATCTTTCTTGCCGAATAAATTGGCAGTTTGGCAGAAAAGCAATCGCCTTTGATAGAAAGATCCTGTAAATGTACAAACGTCAGGAACAAAATCCAGTATACCCAACCCGGGATGATGCTCACTTAACCTATTTATGAAAAGAATACTTCTCATTATTATTACCACCATTTCAATCATTTTGCTGCCCAAAATTCTTCTCTGCCAACAAGTAAATCAGGGGTATCATCTGGCCATTACACCTTATGCAGAATTGTATCAGAAAGATTCGGTAAATAAACAGGAGAAAGTTGATAAAAGTCTCCCCGTATCTATTCCCAAAGACATAAATACACAGGAAAAAAATAAACCTGCTCCTGCCATCAGAAAGTGTAAAAATACCTCTGAAACGAATTCACAAAAAAGAAATTAGTTCTTTTTCTCCATAATAAAGCCTTTTGAGCGTCTGGCCCTTACCAGACGCTTTTTTTTATCCTTCTTTTCAACAAAAAAAACTTGGCGCTAAATTTGATGATATATGCACGAAGGACAGACTTTCATTTTTCGTAGTAAAAAATATTCATCTCACGTTTAATTTGAGTCGTTTTTTAGTCTTAGTCAGAAAATTCATTATATTTCGACCAATGAAAAGATTAATTCACTTACATTTTTCAACAGTTGAGACAGATTGTGGTTTTTTCAACCTTTTTTTTCTCTATTTGCTATAGATTCAGGTAAGTAATTGATCTTTTATTCAGGCAAGAAAAAGCATCGATGGATTCATCCTCACACGAACAAAAAATTCAGCTAATTCTCAACCAGATTATCCAGCTTGCTACCGGGAATCTGGATGCTAGAGGTGCCCCTGATAATTCCGATGATGATCTGGATGGGATTATTCTTGGGTTGAATATGTTGGGTGAAGAATTGCAAAAAAGCAGAGAAAGCCTCAGACAGAAATCCCTTGAACTGGAAAGACAAGTGGATGAAACCCAATTGGCAAATGAAATGCTCCGCTCAGAGGTACAAGAACGCCGAAAAGCTGAATCGCAGATTAGAAAATTAAACCAGGAACTGGAGAAGAGGGTTGAAAAGAGAACAGCTCAGCTGCAAAAAGCTAATGAGGAGCTTGAAGCTTTTTCCTATTCCGTTGCCCATGACCTCCGTTCTCCGCTTAGAAGCATCTTGAGTTACTCTCAGATTACCTTAAAAAGACATTCAAAATTTTTGAATGAAGAAGCCAAACGCTATCTTCGCACCATTGAGGAAAAAACCCATGAGATGGGTCAACTCATTGACGATCTTTTAGCGTTTGCATTACTTAATCAAAAGGAAATCAGCACACAAACTGTCGCAACTGACAAAATTGTCGATAATATTGTGCAGTCATATAAAATGGATGTTCGGAGTAAAGAAATCGCCTGGAATATTCAGTCTCTTCCTAATATTCAAGGTGATCGTACCCTCATCAAGCAGGTGTTTACGAATCTTATTTCCAATGCGGTTAAGTTTACCGTTGTAAAACCTAATCCAATGGTAACTGTGGGCACAATTAGTGAAGGTGGCCTGAATACCTTTTTTGTTAAGGACAATGGAGTTGGATTCGATATGCAATATAAGGACAAGCTATTTGGTGTTTTTCAAAGATTACATGAAAAAGAACAATTTGAAGGAACGGGTGTAGGCCTTGCAATCGTGCAGAGAATCATCGAAAGACACCATGGAAAAGTTTGGGCTGAATCAATGATTGATCAAGGTGCAACATTTTACTTTTCAATACCCCCTGAGCTTAATAATTAATTTAAAACCTCTCTATGGAAAATAAGACCGTAGATATTCTTTTAGTAGAAGATAACGCATCAGACGCAGAACTCATTCTCATTAGCCTGGAAGAAAAAAAGCTGGTCCCCAGTATTTTTATGGTACGCGACGGCGAAAAAGCACTGGATTATATCTTCTCCCGTGGAGAATTTGGGCACCGATCAGGTGAAGACAATCCCAAATTAATTCTTCTGGATTTGAAATTACCTAAAATAAATGGGTTGGAAGTGCTCAGTTCTATTAAAGAAAAAGTGCCAACAAAGAATATCCCGGTGGTCATTCTTACCTCTTCTGCACATAGTAAAGATATCGAAGAGTGTTATCGTTTAGGAGCAAATAGTTATATTGTCAAGCCAATTGGATTTGATGAGTTTAGTAAAATCATTACTCATACCGTCAAATACTGGCTGGAAATTAATAAAACGCTCTAATTACCAATGAATAACCGAAACTTACTTAATCTGACTTTTTCTTTTTTGGTTGCTAGCCTGGGATTTTTCTCCCTCGTTTCCTGCTCTCAGGGTTCTTCTGATAGTGGAGATTTACCAGATGGCATTTACGCAAAAATTAATACGAATAAAGGTTCTATTACCTGTCGGCTGGAATATCAAAAAGTGCCAATGACAGTAGCCAATTTTATTGGATTGTCTGAAGGAAGCATTCCCAATAATATTCGCCCCGAAGGAGAACCGTTTTTTGATGACCTTACCTTCCACCGGGTTGTTCCCAACTTCATGATTCAGGGTGGAGATCCATTAGCAAATGGAATGGGAGGTCCTGGTTACTCTTTTCCGGATGAATTTGATCCGGATTTGATGCACAATGTTGCCGGTACCCTTTCTATGGCCAATTCGGGCCCTGCTACCAATGGAAGCCAATTTTTCATCACACATAAAGCTACTCCCTGGCTGGATAACATGCACTCCGTTTTTGGTTATGTGATCGACGGCCCTTCTATGACTACTGTCTATAAAATACAGCAGGGAGACATTATTGAAAATATAGAAATTATCCGGGTAGGCGGCGATGCTAAGGATTTTAACGCTCCGGAAATATTTAAAGAGAAAAGCGGCCTGCAATTAAATCAGTAATTTTGGGACGAAAACTGGCAAAAATGTTTCATTTTGAAACAGGATAGTTAATGTCAGATTTTTTCCTTAATTTGATTTAAATTCATACGTCGATAGAATCTCTCTTTTCAAAGAATAAAACTTCCAGTTTGCAGAGAGATTTTACCAACTACCAACTGAATTTTCCGTAATCAGTATAAGATAAAAAGGTGTAAAACACTTTTCTTCATAATAAAGCTTTTGGTAGTTACAAACGAGACCGACTCATTACCAGCATGAGTCGGTTTTTTTATTTTACAATTTTAGTTATCCCAATTAAGTACTAACTTTACAGGCCATAAATATTTGAGAATGCGTTAAAACAAAACGCATTTTTATTTAGTTGTTTACTTAGATTAAGTCTAAATTAATATAAAAATTTATGTCTGATAAAATTATGGCCTCTACGGAGAGTCTCTCGGAAGATGAAAAAATCATTCAGGAGGTTACAGAACAAAGATATAAATATGGCTGGGTAACGGACATTGAATCTGATAAAGCCCCCAAAGGGTTAAATGAAGATATTATTCGTTTTATCTCGGCAAAAAAGGAAGAACCCGAATTCATGCTGGAATATCGTCTGAAAGCATTCAGGCATTGGCAAAAAATGACTGAGCCAACGTGGGCTCATGTTCAGTATCCCAAAATTGATTTCCAGAATATATATTATTACGCTGCCCCCAAAAAGAAGCCTCAGTTGGAAAGTCTGGACGAAGTGGATCCGGAACTTCTCAAAACATTTGAAAAACTGGGAATTCCTCTGGAAGAGCAGAAAGTTCTGGCTGGAGTTGCTGTAGACGCAGTTGTTGACAGTGTGTCTATTAAGACGACTTATAAAGAAAAATTGGCGGAACTGGGTAT
>JAGQVA010000250.1 GCA_020438265.1 Bacteroidota bacterium | reverse complement strand
TCGCTGGTCGAGATACCCATAAATCGAGGTGAGATTCAGTCGATAATACAAAGGCAAAAGAATGGTAGCAATTACAAAATACCCCAATAAATACCCTATAACCATCTGCATATAGGCCCACTGCCCGTTACCGACTGCCCCCGGAACAGAAATAAAAGTTACCCCGGAAAGCGAAGCTCCGATCATTCCAAAAGCGACTAAGTACCAGGGGGAATTTCGGTTGGCTTTGAAGAAGGTATTGTCATCGGCATTTCTTCCTGTAATAAATGAAATGATAAACAAGATCGAAAAATACCCGATGATAATTGACAGAGTAATATTGGGATCCATAGGCTTTGGAATTATGGTTTATCAGGCAAAATACAGAAATATGAGAGACAGGAAAAATCAGGGCTCTGATTGCTCAATTATGATCCTTGTAAAAGCTGGAAATGGCTCTTTTTCTTCTAAATAATAGAGATTATCAAAACCAATGGCAGATTTCCCTTCCTGAAGTTTTCCATTTACGAATTGATTGATTTTTTCTACATCGGCAGGACCAAGTCCATAATAATCAAAGGCGATACAATCAGATTTTTCCCAGGCAGCAAGCATAGAGAGAATCCTTCCAGGAGTAGCTCCGAGAAACCTTATTTTCAGGTTTCCAGCCAAATCAAGAAATTCTTTGATTTGCAGATGCTGATCAACAGGAATCCTTTGTTTTTTCAGAAATTTGTCCACCGTAAGAAAATGATTCTGAAATCTGCGTTTAGGAATAAATCTTGCAAAGGGAATTGCTTTGTGTACCCATAATCCTTCGGTTTTTCGTTTTTTCAGAAACAATTTTTCCAAATATGGAATCAGATTATATCCATTCTTTCCATTCACAGGAGGAATAATTTGGATCCACATTCTAAGGAGTTGTCCTGACTTAAGTTCGAAGAGAGGAATGTTGTACCCTTTTAAGTTAAAGCCTCCACTTTTTACATGTGTGTGAGAAGGAGCCATAGAAATAACTATTTTCTATGAATAGTGTCCTTAAAGAAAACAGAGGTTGTTTTTCTTCAAAAGACACCTAAAAATGCCAACCTAATGGAAAAACCTCAGTTCTTCCTGATTCTGTGACTTTTTATCCCCTTTGTATTATTGATATACAAACCAATTTGACTATAAAAACTGAAGAGTTGAAATAAAAATTATCGATTTTTGAAGTATGCAACATTTTCTAAAGCCCCTTATTATCCTGCTCGTCATCGGCTTCTTTTATGTTCTGCTGAAACTGCTGGAACATTCAAAAAGAAAAAAAGAAGATTCGATCACCGATATCAGCCAGTTAAAACAGCGAAAAATCAGACATTTTTTTCAATTACCTGATGATGAAACCACTTCAATTCCAAAGCTCATTGAACTACTTAAAGACAAAGACCTGAGAGTGCCATTACAGACTGATAACGAAGCCGTGCTTCACCTCAAAAACGCCAATCAATCAAAATTTGACGGTGTGCTGAATACCCATGCCCTGGATATGCCGGTTCGGATTATTCTGCAAAAAGAAAAAGATCAGGTGAATGTTACTATCGAAGAAGATTATGGTTTTCAAATGTTTGTCGGCCCAGCAAAACATGATTTTAAGAAAAAATATGAAGAGGTTTTTGCTTATTATGAGGAGTTGATAAGTAGCTTTTAGCTATTAGCCGTTGGCCTTTGGCTATTAGCTACACCAATGGCCAATAGCCAAAACCCAATAGCCTGCATGATGAAAGACCTTTCCCATTTACATCTTTCCACTCTGGCCATTCATGCCGGAGAAAGTCCAGATCCTCACACCAAGGCTTCTTCTCCCAATCTGGTAATGTCAACGACTTTTGTTGCTGACCCGGATTCAACTTTTTCGGTAGAAGGACTGGAAGAAGATGCACCTTTTTTCTATACCCGTTGGGGAAATCCTACCGTTGCTC
Source organism: Bacteroidota bacterium (assembly GCA_020438265.1). Lineage (GTDB taxonomy): Bacteria > Bacteroidota > Bacteroidia > J057 > J057 > JAGQVA01. Next base: position 5,378 of record JAGQVA010000250.1, on the reverse strand, counting down.
AATTGGAGCAAAAGCTTGCTGCTCTTGAAGGAGTGGAGGATTGCATAACTTTTGCCAGTGGAATGGCGGCCATTACAGCTTTGATGCTACACACATTAAGCCAGGGTGATCATATCCTCATTAGTGATGTAACTTATGCTGCTGCCGCAGAACTTACCCTGGATCTGCTTCCCCGAATGGGAATTTCTGTTACCAGAGTGAATATGTCTGATCCGGAAAAGGTTAGGGAAGCAATTTCTCCCCAAACCAAATTGATTTATGCAGAGACACCGTGTAATCCTTTAATTCGGTTGACTGATATTCAGGCAATTTCTTCCATTGCAAAAAGGGCTGGAATACTTCTGGCAGTCGATTCAACCTTTGCGACCCCGGTAGCTACACAACCAATTGAATTGGGAGCAGATCTGGTTATTCATTCTTTGACGAAATATATCGGCGGTCATGGGGATGCTGTTGGAGGAGCACTTCTGGGCAAATCCAACCTATTAGCACAAATCAGACAAAAAATTGCTATCCGTACCGGCGGGATTATCAGCCCTTTTAATGCCTGGTTGATTATGAGAGGAATGGCCACACTTCCCATTAGAATGATGGCGCATGAGAAAGCCGCGAAAACAGTAGCTGATTTTCTGGAAAATCACCCAAAAGTAACCAGGGTTATTTATCCCGGCCTGCCTTCACATCCTCAATATGATCTAGCAAAAAGACAAATGAAGAACTTTTCTGGAATGATTAGTTTTCAGGTGAAGAATGGACCAGAAATGGCCCGGCAATTAGCGGAGCGATTGCAGGTTATTCACTATGCGGTTTCTTTAGGGCATCATCGCAGTTTGATTTTTTATTTGCCTACTAGAGATATGCTGCAAAACTCTTTTCACCTGAATGCTGAACAGGCAAAGGCTTATCGTGAATATGCTGGTGAGGGGATATTCAGGCTTTCGGTTGGGATTGAGGATGGGGGAGATCTTTGTGGGGATTTGGAGCGGGCTTTGGAGTAAAGAAGGCAGGATTTAAGCTGGGAATTTATTTTGACTCAGGTAAGTAAATTTATAGAAAATGCCATGTTGGGAAAGAGCTTAAATTTCGAATCCTGATTAAAGAGCGTTTCCAATCCATGCTAAATAGTATATATTATACTTAATTTTTATTTGCATTTAATTTTCAAACGCCCTACCTTTGAGCCAAAATAGTAACCTCTATACTTATTAATATTTTATGAAAAAATTAAAACATCTCACAAAAATCCAATCAGGCATTTTTGCCCAGACTGGACTATGGGAAGATGTGATCTATTTGCAAGCCAAGTATTTTGACGATAATGGAAATCTATCGAAGTTAGTTAAACCAGACTTAAAGCTGGACAATAGGATCATAAAATATTTACTCAGGGAAGGAGATATTCTGTTTGCGGGGAAAGGAACCAAAAACTTTGCGGTTTTATATCGGGAAACGATGGGTCCGGCAATAGCTTCGACAACTTTTCTGGTAATCAGAATGGAAAATCAGAAAAAACTAAAACCTGAGTTTCTGACCTGGTGGCTAAACCATCCCAAGAGTCAACTATATTTTAAAACCCATGCAAAGGGGAGTTCTACTCCATTAATATCCAAAAAGGTTTTGGGCGAATTAGAGGTACCCGTTCCCACATTAAAGAAACAGGCGATTATTGGGGAAGTTCAGCGATTATGGCAAAGGAAAGAAGAAATTGAATCCCGAATCACTCAACTGGAAGAAAAAATCACGCAGCACCAATTATTTATGGCAACACAAAAAGATCACTCATCATGAAAGAAAAAATCACGCAAAACGATATCAACCGTATCGTCTGGAATGCCTGCGATACTTTTAGGGGAGTCATTGATCCCTCTCAGTACAAGGATTATATTCTGACTATGCTATTCCTGAAATACGTCAGTGATGTCCATCGGGAAAAACGAAAGCAATACCTGGACAAATATAACGGGGATGAAGAGCGCGTGACCCGGGCGATGAAATTTGAACGGTTCGTGGTTCCGGCAACCTCTACCTTCGAATATCTTTTTGAACGGAGAAATGAAGCCAATATCGGCGAATTAATTAATATTGCTCTTACCGATCTGGAAGAAGCCAACCGGGAAAAATTAGGGGGAGAAGATGGCTCCGGGATTTTCCGCAATATCGATTTCAACTCCTCCAACCTCGGCGACCAGAAAGACAAAAACACCCGTCTCAAAAATCTGTTGATTGATTTTAGCGATGAAAAACTGGATCTGACTTCTGAGCACCTGGAAGGAAATGATGTCATCGGCGATGCCTACGAATTTCTCATTTCTCATTTTGCCTCGGATGCAGGGAAAAAAGCAGGGGAATTTTATACTCCCAGCCAGGTATCGACACTGATTGCCCGGCTAACCAAGTCTGCTCCGGGAGCAAGGATTTGCGACCCAACCTGTGGTTCAGCATCCCTACTAATTAAAGCAGGAAAAGCCGTTGGCTCTGATAATTTCTCCCTCTATGGCCAGGAAGCCAACGGCAGCACCTGGGCATTAGCGGTGATGAATATGTTTCTTCATGGGTTTGATAATGCAACCATTCGCTGGGGAGATACAATCCGCAATCCCAAATTAAAGGAAGGGGATTCCCTGATGAAATTTGATACCGTGGTCGCCAATCCGCCATTTTCCCTGGATAAATGGGGCGCAGAAATGGCTGCTTCAGATGAACATAATCGTTTCTGGCGCGGAACTCCTCCCAAAAGCAAGGGCGACTGGGCTTTTATCAGCCACATGATCGAAACTACCTACGAGGGAAAAGGAAAAGTCGGCGTAGTTGTTCCTCATGGGGTCTTATTCCGGGGAAGCTCAGAAGGAAAAATTCGGCAGAAAACGATTGAAGAAAATCTGCTGGAAGCAGTGATCGGATTACCGGCGAATTTATTTTACGGTACCGGAATACCAGCCGCCATCCTTATTTTTAATCGGGGAAAGGGTGACAATACCGACGTTCTCTTCATTGACGCCAGCCAGCGTTTCGAAGCCGGGAAAAACCAGAATGTATTACGAGAAAGCGACATAGACCATATTGTCATGACTTACCAGGATTTTCGGGAAGGTACTCCCATTGATGGCAAAATCGGACAGGTCATCGAAGATAAGTATAGCTACCGGGCCACCTTTGCCGAAATTAAAGAAAATGATTTTAACCTTAATATTCCCCGATATGTGGATACGTTTGAGGAGGAAGAGCCGATTGATGTGGTTGCCGTTCAGGCTGAAATTGACAAGCTAAGGGTAGAACTGACCGAAGTTCAGACGGAAATGAAGAAGTATTTGGGAGAATTAGGGTTTTAGACTGAGAGCGCGGAATTTTGGCACAGTGTGCAAAAAAACAAGCCAATTTTAGAATTGGTTGTACGAAGGTTTTCGCAAGAAAACATTAATGAATATTTGTGCATTATAAATTAAATTTTTAGCAAAAATGGCCATCAATAAAGAATTATGGCAAGAGCCAACTCTGGCGAAAGAGTTCCTGTGCCCTCATTGTGAATATGGAACTTTGAGAATTAAGAAAAATAAAGATGGGAAAACCCTATTGGAACAGGAACAAACACCTGCTTCTAAGCGAGAAGAGGACGCATTATGGGAAGAAATAAACTATAGTATTGATGTTACTGAGTATGTATTTACAGCCATATTGGAATGCAGAGTTTGTGGCGAATTAGTGGTTACTGGCGGAGATAGTAGTGTTAATGAAAATTTCGATCCTTATGACCATGAAGGCGAAGAGATTACTATGGACTATTACAATATTTGTACCCCGGAATACTTTCATCCGGCAGTACCAATTTTTAAAATTCCTAAAGCGTGCCCAGATAGTGTGAAAGCAGTAATCAAAGAAGCATTCAAACTCTTTCTCGTTGACGAAAACGCTTGTGGAAACAAAATTCGGATTGCTCTTGAGAAATTAATGAATGAGCTAAAAATAAGAAAAACTTACACTAGCAAAAAAGGAAAACGAATACATTATACTTTGGATGCAAGAATAAAGCTTTTCAAAGATAAATACCCTCAAATTTCACAATACCTGATGGCTGTGAAGTGGATCGGAAATCAAGGTAGTCACGCCAATAATCTAAACCGTGAAGACATTCTTCTCGGGTTTGAGCTATTAGACTATGCTCTTGAAGAGCTTTACAATCCAAGATCAAAACAGATGTTGCAAATTTCAAAACAGATCAACAAAAATAAAGGTATAAAGGTCCGTCAATAGCAAAATGAAACACATTTTGAAATGGGGGCACACTGTGCCCCCATTTCAATCAAATACTAAATCATTCACAAATCATGAAAAAAGAACAAATCTCAGAATTATTTAGCCGATTCGAAGAAGCCTGCTACGACCTTGAAGGTCTGGAGTGCTGGAGCGGTAGAGAGTTGATGGGGATTTTTAACTATCAGGATTGGAGGACATTCACCAGTCTAATTCAAAGGGCATCCAAAGCTTGTGAAAGTTCAGGCGAAAGGATTGAAGACCATTTCGTGGTGTACCACAAAATGGTATTGCTGGGTAGTGGTGCAGAACGAAAAGTCGAGGATGTAGCGCTAACCCGTTACGCCTGTTATTTGGTCGCACAAAATGGTGATCCCAATAAACCCGAAATAGCTTTCGCCCAAACCTATTTTGCGGTTCAGACCCGAAAGCAGGAATTAATTGAAAAAAGGCTCCTAGATGTAGCCAGGGTAAATGCCCGTGAAAAACTATCCAAATCGGAAAAGAAGCTATCAGGGATCATTTATGAAAGAGGGGTTAACAATAAAAGTTTTGCACTTATTAGATCAGAAGGTGACAAAGCCCTTTTCGGAGGAAAAACTACCCAGATTATGAAAAAGAAACTAGGGGTTCCGACCAACAGGCCATTGGCTGATTTTCTTCCAACTTTATTAATCAAAGCCAAGGATTTTGCTACCGAATTGACCAGCCACAATGTTATTGACAAAAATCTTTATGGGGACAAGGAAATTACAAAGGAGCATGTGGAAAACAATTCTGAGGTAAGAAACATCCTAATTAATCGGGGGGTAAAACCAGAAAATCTTCCTGCATCTGAAGATGTGAAAAAGGTCCAGCGAAGAATTGATGGTACAGAAAAGGAAATTCTCAAAGAAATCAGGAAAAAGAAAAAATGAAAGACCATTTCGTGGTACACCACGAAATGGTCAGAATAGTCCCAAAGCCCGTTTTTACCAAAAAATCAGATAGCTGGATTCTATATTCCGGTTAATTTTCTGAAATTGGGGCTGGTCCGATTGTTTTGTAGCGGCGTATTGCATACGTCGCGACAATCAACCAAACAGCAAATATCAATAATCCAAAAAACCAGCGAATGAATCATACCCCAG
>JAGQVA010000249.1 GCA_020438265.1 Bacteroidota bacterium | reverse complement strand
CACGCCGTCGCGCGACGGCGTATATAATAAACATCCAAAGATGTCATCCCCGACGCGTTAGCGATCGGGGACCTCCTTCAATGCAAAAAAGAAAAAAACAATATTATTCTCCCCCCCCAAAAGGAATCCTCTCCAAAATATACTCCAGCGCTTTCGTCCTCGCCTCCGGCTTCTTATCCGCATCAATAATAATCCACGGTGCCCGTTTGGTATCTGTATGCTCAAACATCCGCAGCTTGTACTTGGTATATTCATCCCAGAGCTCCTGCGCTCTCTCGTCTACCCTTGTCATTTTCCACTTTTTAAGGGGGCTGGTTTTGATATCTTTAAAACGCCTTTCTTGTTCGGCTTTGGTAATGGAAAAGTAAAATTTGATCAGGAAAGTGTCTGATTCAATGATCATCCGCTCAAATTCGTTGACCTGGCCCATGAAGGTTTCGTACTGCTTCGGAGTGCAGAATCCGTTGACGGGTTCGACGACGGCGCGGTTGTACCAGCTTCGGTCGAAGAAGACCATTTCTCCGGGTTGGGGCAGGTGGTTGACGTATCTTTGGAAGTACCACTGACCAGCTTCTTCCTCAGTAGGTTTGGGAAGAGCGATAATGCGGTAATACCGGGGATTGATATGGGCGGTAATCCGGCGGATCGCTCCGCCTTTTCCGGCTGCATCACGGCCTTCAAAAAGGATAACTGCTTTTTTATTATTATCGATAATCCACTGCTGAAGATCTATTAATTTGGCTTGAAGTTCCCGCAATTCCATTTCGTACTGAGCCATACGAAGGGCTTTTTCGACGTTGGTTTTTTTGTCGGAAAACAGATTCTTAAGCCCAATTTTGGAGTTGAGTAATTCGAGGTCTTCAGCACTTAATTGTAGTTTGGATCTTGTCTCGGCCATGTAATTAGATGTCTATTTGTTCAATGTTGCGGTAATATCTCATAATGACATTGGGGTCAGGAAGGACCGTTGTTTTGGCTCTCATTTTTCCCGAATAATCAAACTGAGAGAGTACATAACGAATACTTTCCAGACGGGCTACCCTTTTATCGTTGGTTTTGACTATGATCCAGGGACTAAATGTCGAATGGGTTTTGGAAAACATCTGTTCTTTGAAGTAGGTGTATTTATCCCAAAGTTCCTGACCTTTCATATCTACAGGACTGTATTTCCAGTGTTTCAGCGGATTATCGAGCCGGGAGTCAAATCGGTTTTTTTGTTCTTCCTTGGAAATGGAAAACCAGAATTTGATCACTGTAACGCCATCTTCATAGAGCATGTGCTCAAAGCCGGGAACCTGGGCCATAAACTGGTTATACTCTTTTTTATTGCAAAAGCCCATGACAGGTTCAACTACTGCGCGGTTGTACCAGCTTCGGTCAAAAAAGACGATTTCGCCCGGATTGGGTAATTCTTTGATGTAACGTCGAAAATACCACTGACCTCTTTCAACCTCGGTAGGCTTTGCCAGTGCTACTACCCGCATGGAACGCGGATTGAGATGTTCTGTAAACCGTTTGATTGATCCTCCTTTTCCCGCTGCATCGCGACCTTCAAATAATACTGCCACACGCAATTTTTTCTGAGCAATCCATCTTTGGAGATTGACAAGCTCTGTTTGCAAAAACTGGAGCTCTTCCTCATAACGCAAATTCCGCAGGATCTTTTTGATATCAATCTTTTTCTGTTCTGCCAGTTCGACCAGCTGACTCCTTTTTTTTACTTTTCTAAAATCCTCTTCCTGAAACATTTTTTCCGGCGATTTTATCTGTTTTGGTATATTCCATGATAAACTAAAAGAAAAATCTGATGTGGCCAAAGTTTTCTGAAAGACTTATTCAATTTTTTTCCATTTATGGTTTTTAGTTGAAAATGCGTTATTTTGAAAAGACTTAATTGAAAATTTGAAAGTTAGGTATGACCAAATCTTTCCTGCGCGGTCTCTTGATATGTATTCTTCCCCTTTGCTTTTCACCTTTAACCTCAGCCCAGGTAGCAGATTCCACTGCTGGATTAAAGCTTTTTGAAGCTGGAACTGCTCTTTTTGACTCTGCCAAATATGAAATGGCGGGTTTATTTTTTAAACAGGCGCAGGAGGAATTTCAGTATAATGGCCTTTGGGAACATTATGCCGATGCAGTTGAGGCTTATGCCAGTTGTTTCCACTCTACCGGAGATCATTTGAAATCGATGGAGGTGCTCAAAGCTGGAATTGATACGGTAGAATATCGCCTGGGGCCTGAAAGTTTTTTTACAGGAATGCTCTATAACTCCCTGGGAGCAGTTTATGTCTACAAAGGACAGTGTCAAAAGGCTTTTCCTCTTATCAAAAAGGGCATCCGGATTATGGAAAAGGTCAAACCTAATCATCAGAGCCTGGGATCAGCATATAATAATCTGGGAGCATGTGCGGATATCGTGGAAGGCCTGAAGGAATCCCTGGAATATTATGAAAAAGCACTGGATTTATTTCTGAATCGGTTTGGGGAAGAACATGAAAGGGTGGCCATGGTTTGTACCAATATAGGCTGGACCTACAGCGCTTTGGGTGATTATGATAAACAGGGAGAGTATTACCAGAAATCGCTGGACATTCGCAGGAAAATCTATGGCGGAAAACATGTAAAACTGGTTCCCAATTATATCAATATGGGTGCTTATCATTATCGCAGGGGTAATTATGCCAAGATGTTTGAATACGCCCAAAAATCCCTGCGAAATATTCGTGATAATCATTTTGAAACGCATCCCTATTTGTCTACCGTTTACCTTAATCACGCCAGTTATTATGACGCGATCAAAGATTATGAATCAGCGACCCCTTATTATTTAAAATCTATCGAAGATGATATTCACAACCTTGGGGCGTTTCACCCTAATTTGGCAGTTACGTATTTCAATCTGGCTGGAAATTTTGCCAATCTTGAAAATTATGACAAAGCCATTTTTTATTACCAAAAGGGTAGGGAAGTCTGTGTAAAAAGCCAGGAAGTTAATCCTCTGGATGTCGCGAATGGCTATCGCGTAGGAGGGCGTATTTACCTGAACCGGAAGGATTTTCAACAGGCGCTTTCGTTGTTTTCCCAGGCAATGAATATATATATCAATACAGTTGATGAGAATCACCCGCGTATTTTAAACATCTTGCTGGAAATCGCTGAGGTATATGGGAAGCAGGGAAATCGAATCAAACAACTCGAAACCCATTACCGGGCTCTGGATCAGTATTTTTCCAGCAGAAGTACCGATGATTTATTTCTGGGAAATATTTACCAAAAACTCGCTCATTATTATGCTGAAACAGACCTTCAGGATAGTACCCGAAATTATGTGCAAAAATCGATGAAATTGTTTTGCGGTGATTTGATAGAGTCTGAAAATTATACTTTGCCCCCCTGGAGTGAAATGGCCTTTCCCGAGGAAATGATAGCGGTTTTGAAACTATACGGAGCTTTACAATTGGAAAGCAGGGAAACAACTGTAGATCAATTGAAATCAGGCTTACATGCCTATTCTTTGGCTGCCCAGGTAATCGATTCTTTGCGTTTTAATCAGGCCAGTTTTTCAGGGAAAAGAGATCTGGGTACTTCAGCTGCGTCGGTTTATGAGGGAGGTATACGCGCTGCTATATCTTTGCAGGAGCTAACTGGGGATGATGCCTGGTTTGATCAGGCCTTTATTTTTGCTGAAAGAGGAAAGTCAACGCTTTTATATCAATCTATTCAAGAAACAGAGGCAAGAATTTCGGCGGGTATTCCGGCTTCTGTATATGCCCTTGAAACAGACATCAAACTAAGCCTGATGTTTTACCGAAATAAAATTCATGAAGAAACGGCCAAACCCGGACAAAATAGTGCAGAAAAAATAGCTTTATGGAGAAGTAAGATTTTTTCCCTTACACAGACGAAAGATTCTTTGATTGCTCGGCTGGAAAAGGATTATCCAAGGTACTTCGAACTCAAATATGCTACATCAGTACCCGGGATTGCCCGGATTCAGGATTTATTGAAAAAACAACAGGCAGACATACTGGCTTATTTTGAAGGGGAAAAAGAATTATATGTGTTTTGGATTTCAGAGAGCCGGAAAAATGCTTTTGTTGTTACGCTCGATTTTCCTCTTGCGCAATGGATTGATTCTTTCCGAACCAGTATTTATGTGCCTTTTACACAAAGCCCTGTCAATGATTCCCTCATGCAGAAAATGATGGAAGCTTATGCCAGTTATGGCCATCAACTCTACAACCGGTTGATCCCTTCAGAGGTAAAAGGAGAATCGTTCAAGGACCGCAAGCTGATTATTATTCCCGATGGAAGTCTGGGTTATCTTCCTTTTGAAGGATTACTGACACAAAAACCGGAAAAACCTGGCAGATATAGAAACTATTCCTACCTGCTCAAAGATGTTTCGCTGTCTTACGCCTATTCTGCTACGCTTTTGTTTCACGATTATCAGCCCCGCCAGCTTCCTCTTCCGAAAAAAAGACTGATTGCTTTTTCCCCCGGATTTGGGGTAGAAATGAACAATACGATTGCTTCCTCCCGTTCGGAGCTGGGGGAACTCACTTATAGCAAACCGGAAGTAGAAGCCGTAAAGAATTCACTGGGGGGAGACGTTTTTTTGGATGAAGAAGCGACTGAAGAGCGTTTTAAGTCTCTGGCAGGCACTTATCAAATCATTCATATTTCCAGTCATGCGATGGTCAATGATCAAAAACCGCTACGTTCACAAATCGCTTTTTCTCTTTCTCAGGATACGACTGAGGATGATTTTCTGAGTTTGGAAGAATTGTTTCATCTTCGTTTGCCTGCCGAAATGGTTGTGCTAAGCGCCTGTGAGACAGGCATAGGAAAACTGTATCGGGGCGAAGGAATTTCCAGCCTTGCCAGGGGGTTTTCTTATGCTGGTTCCCGCAGTATAATTACCACGCTCTGGAAGGTAAATGATGAAGCTACTGCGCAAATTATGGCTCAGTTTTATCAAAACCTTGATCAGGGAATATCAAAAGACGAATCTCTGCGATTGGCTAAACTTGCATACCTGGAAACAGCAGATAATTTGACCGCGCATCCTTTTTATTGGTCTGGATATGTGCCAATTGGGAATATGATGCCTGTGGAGGGCGGAGAGAATGACTGGTGGTGGGTTGTATTGATCTTTATTCTCCTGGGAGTCGGATTTGGAAGGTATTGGAAAAGGGTTAGATAATATTTGTTCAGAGTATGTTTCTTCTCAACTTCAAAAGCAACTTCAACTTCAATCGCTTTCCAGTTCATTTATATTCATTAAAATTGGTAATTTTATCATTCGATTTTGTGAAAATGATCAGTAAGAGAATACATTGGTTCTATTGGGTTATTCTGAGTCTGGCAATGTTTATATTGGCTTGTGGTTCGAATTCTGATCCATCGTTGGGTCTTACATCTTCAAAAAAAAACATTCCAGGTATTCCTCACAAAGGAGCGCTTCTTTCCACCCGGTTTCATTCCTTCGAAGAATTTAAAAAAGTGGTGAATGTGGAGTATTTTGACACGACCAGTCAGGAAGATGATCATTCCACCTATGTGCGTTTAACTCACGCAATTAACGAAAAAACGGTAACCAGCATTTTGGGATATGGGGTAGATGAGGCCGATTTTCTGAAGGCCAAAGATGGTGGATTTTGGGATAAGGCCGCAGTGGGGATTCGCTCTCCTTTTGCTGTTGCGAATAAAGACAATCTGATCAAGGTGGAGATTTTAGCACGCAGAAGATATGTGATGTTTGGAGAAGGAGATATTGCTTTTTATGATCTTGCGGAAAGCCTGGTGAAAAATATGAGTAAAGAAGATGTGGCCCAAATGTCCGAAAAAGACCTTTCCGAAAAAGGGTATCTCAACACATTTAATCACATTACTGCCCAGGCATTTATGACTTCTCTTTTTTCGGAAGAACTGGCTGATTTTATTGCAGATGTACATGAGAGAAATACATTACCCGCATTAAGAACGGGTAAATTCACCCCGGAGCAGCTCAGCGATATTGAAAACGGGGCTGTAGACAATTACGTCGATATGGTCAATAATGAATGGGGCCAGGAACTGGGAAAAGAACTCAGGCAGAAATACAAAATCACCGAAGAAACAACCTGGACACCCGAATTACTGGCTGATTATCTCAATGATATGCAGCGTTATTATAGTTGGGCGCTGGAGATCGGTTTTAAGCCTTTCAGGCCGGAAGATGATGTGTTGGTTCGGTTTGCCGGTAAGCTGAATGCAGTGATGCGGGGTGAAGTGGGGTATTGATTATTTCCTTTCCAACCGATAAAACGCCTTTGAAGCAGAATCCATCACCATTTTATATTGCTTCTGGACTTCACTGGCACCTACCACATTCCACTGCCCAAGTTTTTCAAACCAGTCTTGCTCTCTGACCATTGTTTTGGTCAGATTCGTCTGAGTAAGTTCTGCTCCGGGCAACCAGGCTTCCATAATATCTGCTTCAGTTAAATCGGCCAACGTCAGATTGGTTTCGGTCAGGTTGGCCCTTCGAAAATAGGCCCCGTTCAGATTGGCTTGATGAAAATTGACCTGGGTCAGGTTTACCCCTCGCAGACTTACACCCTGCATGTCTGCTTCATGAAAAAAAGCACCTGTTAAATCGGCAAACATAAAAAAGGCATGAGGCATTTTTGCTTTTCTTAGTTTGGCGGAATTCAGGTTTACTCCACTTAAATCGGCACTGTCAAGTTGAGATTCATTCATCTCTGCCCACTGCATATTGGCTCTTTTCAGGTTCGATTTACTCAGATTTGCATGATTGAGATTGGCTCCCCAGAAGATCGCTTTTTCCAGATTGGCATGTAGCAGGTTGGCTTTGCTTACATTTGCATCGCGAAGATTTGCCTCCTGTAAATCGATTCCGGAAAGATCAGCGCCTTCAAGGTTCGACTTTTCCAGATCTGCCCGGGAAAACGTAGCTTTTGCTTTGATTTGGGCGAAGGAGCCTGAATCCAGATTCATCCTTACCAAAGTCATTAATAATTGCCCTCTCTCAGGGCTGTATTTTCTCTCTGACAAACTATCCGCTGGCAATAATTGGTAGGGCTTTAAGGCATAACTCAGATCAGCAATTCTGGCGATGGTTTCCTCACTTAAGATTCTTTGCGGGTTATGTTCGATTTCACGGTCTATTTTGTCGAAAAGGTTGCCCATTAAATGAATAAAACTGCTTTTTTTGACGGATTCGATCAGTTCTGCTTGGTGCTGAAGGGTTTGCTCCTGAAACAGCGTTTGCGCTTTTGAAAGCTCATTTTGTTTGTGTATCAAAAAACTACTGACTATTCCCCCCAGAATTAAGAGTGTGGAGGCA
>JAGQVA010000023.1 GCA_020438265.1 Bacteroidota bacterium | reverse complement strand
TTCATTGTAAAAAATACAAATATGACCCTGCCCAGTATTATTAGTATGATCTTCATTTTGGGATTGGTGATAGGCGGATTTGTCTATTTTCTGCGCATTGCGATAAAAAAAGAGGCTGAAAAAGCAGGGAAATAGATCTATTGGAATACCACTTCCAACTCCTGAGAAGCTATTTTTCCCACCCAAATCCCAAATTCGCTAGCTAATACGTCAGCTTTATTTTCATAAAAAGCCTGAAGCGTGGCGTGATACTTTTCTCCATACAGATCCGGAAACCCATCCCATTCTCCTGAGGCCATATCTATTTCAATGACCAATGATTCTCCCGGGGGGAGAACCCAAAAATCGGGAAAGTCTCCATCCCATGATTGGGGCGCTTTTCGGGATATGGAAAACGTTTTGTTACTAAGCTTCCAAACCAGCTTCAGATTAAAATAACCCCAGGTGTTCCAATCCTTCCAAAGTTTTTGAGGGACATCTGAATGATTGGTGATAATGACGTGCAGAGACTGGTATTTCTCCAGAGATATCTCTCTCTGGCCATCAGGAGTGGAAATAGGAACCACTAATCGCAAGCTCAGCAATTCCTGCGCCTGGCCCATTACCAGGGCTGGCAGGAACAGGAGCCAAATCCATCCATATTTGAGTAAAGCTCTATTCATCGGTAATTGGCAAATATAATCAGGGATTTACCAATTATAATCCTTCCAGCTCAGTTTTTACATACTGGGGGATTTTATATCCCATCACTTCTGCCTGGCTCAGAAAATGACCTGCTTTTTCTTTTTTTCCTGATCTGAGGTAACAGAATCCCATGTAATAATGGTAGAATGGTTTGTCCTCGAAGTGTTTCTTGCTGGCTTTGAAATATTTGATGGCGGTCGGATAATCACCGATTTTCATATAAGCCTGCCCGGCAAGCATTCGGGCGTCAGAAGCATTGACACTACTGTTACTAATCTGAAAAAGCCGTATAGCCTGTTCACTTCCCTGTATCGACTCAGGAAACTGACGGCGGTTATAATTAATCAAAGCCATGCCGTAATAGGCCTGAGGATAATTGGGGTAGTGATCCAGTAGCTCATGGTATTGATTAATGGCAGCCTCATAATCACCTTTAATTTGAAAGGCAGCTGCAAGATTTTGATGAGCATCTAACCCTCTGGGATAAAGTTTGAGAGAGGTTTTGAGGTAATAAATCGTACTGTCAATCATTTCCAGGTTGCGGAAAACTTCAGCCAGGGAGTTCATTGCTTCGATGAAAGAAGGATCTTCATGAAGAGCCTGTTTAAGCAATTGTTTGGCTTGATGAAGGTTACCAGTTTTCTCCTGACCTAAAGCATTTTGATACAATTGTTGTGCCTGGGTCGAAGAAGTACCTGTGTCAAATTGGGCGGATAAAGTAATGGAAAAGCAAGCGAAGAGGAGCGTAAACAAAAATTTCATGTCTTCGCAAGTTTCTGAAAAAAACGACAGAATCTCAACTGCAAGTTAGGGTTTCGTGATTTTTGTAAGATTATTGGAGACTTCTCCGCTTGACCAGATAGTCTGTCAGAACTTTTTCGTATGATTGAGCAATATCGACTTCGACAAAGTCAATTTTAAACTCATAACAACGCTGCTTGAACCGGGCATTATATGCCTTGATCATATCCCGATAGCGGTCTCTGATTTGGTGGGGAGAAACTTCTATTTTATCGCCTGTTTCGAGATCTTTGAGGATTACAGGACGATTGGGAAAATCAAACTCCTGTTCTGTTTTGCGATCCAGCAGGTGAAAAACCAGCACTTCGTGTTTTTCATGCCTGAGATGCCTGAGCGCACTAAATAGCTCCTCTTCTGCTTCTGCCTGATTAAAAAGGTCGGTAATCAGAACCACGAAAGACCTACGGTGAAATTTCATCGCAATCTGGTGGAGTACCTTGGCCGTGGCAGTTTTTCGTGTGAAAATATCTGTACTTGAAACGATTTCTTCCAGTTTTTTGAATATAGGCACCAACCAGGAATAACGGGATTTGGCAGGAGCATAAAACTGAATTTCCTCATCAAAAAGTGTCATCCCGGCAGCGTCTCTTTGGCCAATCATCAGATATTGTAAGGCCGCAGCTAAATAAGCACCATACTCAAGTTTGCTGATCCCTTGTTGAGGATATCGCATGGAATCACTGATATCCAACACCACCTGACACCTCAGATTGGTTTCTTCCTCGTATTTTTTTGTAAAGAGTTTATCGGTTTTGGCGAAGACTTTCCAGTCTACGTTTTTATAGGATTCCCCGGAATTAAATGGCCGGTGTTCTGCAAATTCAACAGAAAAACCGTGATAGGGACTTTTATGCATCCCGGTAATAAATCCTTCTACAATCAGCTTGGCTTTAATTTCAATATTTTTCAGCTTGCTTACTACAACCGGGTCGAGATATTTAATCGAAGTTCTTGCCATAGGGTAATGATACGGATAGTTTTCTGGATAAAAAAACAGATTCTAAATCAAAGTAAAAAATCACAGGAAAAACGAATTACGCAGCCTTA
This sequence comes from Bacteroidota bacterium, assembly GCA_020438265.1. Taxonomy (GTDB): domain Bacteria; phylum Bacteroidota; class Bacteroidia; order J057; family J057; genus JAGQVA01. The sequence goes on along the minus strand of JAGQVA010000023.1, from coordinate 17,055 downwards.
TTGATGAAACCAGCGTCTTATTGAATGAGGATAAAAATTTTGACACTGGTGTTTAAACCCTGAAAACTTACCAACTCAACGATTCTTTCTCTATATTTGATATGAAAAAACCTTTTATGACGAAGATACATTTTATTATTACCATTTTATTCTCAGTATCATTGGTTAGCTGTTGTCCCCCCTGTGAACCGGAGGATTTAGGTGACTTTTTATTATTGGAGGATACAGGTAAATGGTTTGAATTTACCGATGATGCTGATAGAACTTTTATAAATGATTTGAATCAGGAGGATATACTCTCTTACTCCCCGATTGAATCAGGATTTGAGGATTTGGGGACTAATTGTACTGAGGAAAATAATTGTGGAATTTGTTGTGATATGTTTGGAGGCGGGTATGCCTATACAGAGCTGACATCAGCCAATCTGTCTGTTTCTTTTCATATCACTTTTAAAAAAGACTTCAGACAATTTGTGCCCACAGACGATCCATTTACGATTACGGATTATTTGACTATTACTTTCAATAATAGCCTTAGTTGTGAATTGAGTGGGCTGCCAGAAGTAAATCTTACAAAAAGTGTCATCTTAAATGGAACTACTTTCACTCAGGTTTTTTCCTGTGAAAGAGATGCCGGAATCAATCTGGGGCCTTCTGATCCCAGAGCTTTTTATTTTACAGAACAAGAGGGGATTGTCGGATTTGAAATGGGAAATGGAACGGTATGGTCCCTGAAAAAATAGTTTGCTAGCGACTACAACTCATGAAATAAACATCAGTACATAATGAACCTCAGCATTATCAAATTATTCTGGGGAATTCTTCTGTTTTTCCCTTTCTCTCCCCTTTGGGGGCAGGGGCAAACTATGGTTCGGTGTGGGAATAATGAAATACTTCAAACCATACAGGATCAGGGTTCTCTCCATCGTTTTTTGCAAAAAAGAGAGCAAAACTACCGCAATTATTTTGAATCTCATTCTTTCAATGAATCTGCCCGAAATGCTTGTAATTTATTGACAATTCCGGTTGTTGTTCATGTCATTTATAATGACGCCAACTCGAATATCTCCAATGCTCAGATCCAGAGTCAGATTGATGTTCTTAACCAGGATTACCGACGGATTAAGGGAACTTTGGGGTATGGAATAGGAGTAGATACTGAAATACAATTTTGCCTGGCTAGTAAAGCGCCGAATGGGTCCTTGTCTATCGGGATCACCCGAACTCAAAGTAATTTAACCAATCACCAGATTCTGAATGATGCTGTTTTGAAGTCCATTATCAGTTGGAATGATTCTTTTTATTTGAATATATGGGTAGTAAAACAAATTGTGAATCAGTTTGGTGATCCAATTCTGGGATATTCCAGCATGCCTGGATTGCCCGGGGTTTCCGTATCCGGGGTAGTGGTACAGGGGAAAAGTTTCGGGACTGTGGGTACGGTTGTTTTTCCTTATGATAGAGGACGCACCATGACGCATGAGATTGGACATTTTTTAGGCCTTTATCATACCTTCGAAGTAGATGGCCAATGCGAAGGAGGTTCTCTATCATCTTGTTTGACGGAGGGGGACAGGGTTTGTGATACACCTTCAGAGGAAGGCCCTGTATTTGGCTGCCCGACCGGGATGGTTAATAGCTGTCCCGATATTCCTTGCGATCATATAGATCAATTGAGTAATTATATGAATTTTGCTGATGATATCTGCATGGATCATTTTACCCGAGGACAGGCCGATCGCATGCACTTTTTCCTGAATTCTTCCCTTTCAGGTCTGGTTGATGGAAGCAATGCAAATGCGAGTGCTTGCAGTAACGCTATCCCCCCTGTTAAACTACCCGAGCCTGAGTTTACGGTTTCCTCAGAGATTTTATGCCCGGGTGATGCTGTGACATTTTTGGACATTACCTCCGGATGCAATGATTCTGTTTTTTGGGAGTTTGAAGGGGGAATTCCTGCCCGGGATTCAACTTCTAATCCTACTGTGGTTTATTTGGAAAAAGGTTTATACAAAGTAAAACTGACTATAGTGAACAAGCTGGGTAAAGGAGTCCGAAGTTACGATCATTTCATTCATGTAGCGTCAGATTCTTTGGTAGATTCTTTGGACGAAGGTTTTGAGGGAGGGATATTTGAGCCTGAAAACTGGCTGAAGAAAGGAAGTGCAGGGCCTTCATCATGGGTAAGGAATACGTTTACTTCAAGTCTTGGGGAGGCTTCAGTCGTTTTGCCTAATTTTACGACAGCTTCCTGTGGAACCAATGAGGATCTGATAACTCCCCCTATTGGGCTTGAATTCGCCAAGTCGGCGGTACTCTTTTTTGATTACGCTTATCAGCAAAGAAGTATGAATAGTGCGTCTTTTGATCGTTTATTGATTTTGGTATCAGAAGACTGTGGCTTAAGCTTTAAAGATACCATCTTTGATCGTTCTGGTCCAACGCTGGCCACAATACCGGGTATTGGGCCCAATCAGATATTTCTGCCCGACAGTGGAAGTAACCAATGGAAAACCCGAAATATTTCTCTGGATAAATATGTTGGAAATAAAGCTGTCCGGTTGATGTTTCGAGGCATTGGGCAAAAAGGACAGCATTTATATCTGGATAATATTATCATTACAACTACAGTAAGTGCAACTGAAAATATAGACAACGAAGGAGATATCAAGGTGTTCCCAAATCCTTTTCACGATTCCTTTCAAATAGAGATACATGCAAAAGAAGCTTCATATTTTTATATTGGTTTGATGGATATGCATGGACGAAAACTATTAGACACAAAACAAAATATGACGGAGACAGGAAACCATCTCATCCATTTTGATCAAACTTTGCTAAATCGCTTAACGCCAGGACTATATCTCCTCGAAGTTCAGACCAAATTTGGCAGATTCGTGCGTAAAATTGTAAAGCTCTGACAGGCTTGGGTAAATAAAGACTTAAAACAAATGGTGATCATTATTATGGGAGTATCGGGGTCGGGAAAAACCTCTGTTGGTAAAGAACTCTCCAAAGCTACAGGCTGGGAATTTTTTGATGGGGATGATTTTCACCCCGAAGAAAATGTGGCAAAAATGAGACAGAAAATTCCTCTTACAGACGAGGATCGGTTTCCCTGGTTGGCGAGGTTACGGTCGTTAATTGAAATGCATATTTCGTCAAATAAACCTTGTGTTATTGCATGCTCTGCCCTCAGGAAGATTTACCGGGAAAAGTTATGTGGGAGGCTTAACCCGGTTCATATTGTTTATTTAAAAGGAGAATTCGCTCTGATTGAACAAAGAATGAGCAATAGAAAAGGGCACTATATGCCTGTTGGATTGCTAAAAAGTCAATTTGGAAGTCTGGAAGAGCCTGATAAAGAAGAAGCTGTCATTCTTGATATCAGCAAACCCGTGAGTGAAATAGTTGAGGAAATAATGACACTACTCCCTCATTAAATGATAGGGTAGTGCCAAAAATCATATATAGAAGTTAATTTAAAGTCTCAAGAATGTCCTCGGCAAAAGAGCCATATTTCCTGCTTTCAGATTTCAGGATTTCAAGAAGAGGTCGGGCAGCTTCCTGATTACCTGCTTTTATATAGAGAATCGCCTGATACCATTTGGCCTGATAATAATAAAAACTTGCCGGTTCTACTTTATTCAAATAAAAATGAGCAGAATCAACCTCCTCCAGCATAATATTGCAAGCCCCCAAATAAAACCATAGCTCAGAGTCAATGGTATCTTTAGAAAGAGTTTGCCAGCTATTGATAGCAGCCTGATAATCTCCCTTATCATAATCGCTTACTCCCTGATTCCAGGAAAGATTATAGGTTGAGCCTCTTAGGCCAGGAGGGCCTGGAGCCTCCAGTTCCCTTTCATACAAGGGTTTACGTGCTTTTCCGTCGAGATATTCGGGGTCAGAAATATATTTTATTAAAAGGATGCTTGAGATCAAAACCAGAAAAACTGCTGCAATCGCCCGGAAGTAAACAATTCTTCTTTTGCCTTTTTCCTGTTGAATTTTCTGTCCCATTTGATTGAGCTTTTCTTTCAACAGTTTATTTCCTTCCTGCTGAATCGAAATACGAGCATAAGCATGAGCTTTCACTTCTTCCTTAAAGTCGGGATCATTGGCCAGAAGTGCCTCAAATTCTTTTATCTCTGCCACCTCAAGCTCTTTGGCAAAGTATTTTTCGATAAGTATTTGTTTGTTGTCTTTAGCGTTCATCACCAGATTTTTGAATATGTTTCATAAGTTGTTGAAAACACGTGTACTTTTTAGCCGCAACCGTATGCGGATTTTTCAACTGCAAGCGTTCGGCGATTTCGGTTTGGCTGTACCCCCAGTAATAGAAATCCAAAAGTAACCTTCGGCAGGTTTCGCTTAACTTGTGCAAATATTCATTAAGGTGCGAAATCTCTTCATCTATTAACAGTGACTTCAGGGCTGAAAAAGAAGGATCCTCAATATGTACAGGTAAATCTTTTTCAATATCTACTATGTTTGTCGAATTCTTTCTGAAAACATCAATGCATCTTCTGGAAAAAATCGAAAATATATAAGTAGATATTTTTGCTTCGCCCCGATAGCGATCCTGTAAAACGTGGTTTCTAAAGGTGATAATTGCGTCAGAATAAACATCCTGGGCTTCTTCAATAGAAATTTTATTTTTTTTTGAGCCGGTAAAAACGAAGTTGTAATATGCTTCATAAAGGTAGGAAATCGCTGTCTCCTGCTCCCTTTCGCCGTTCTTGATCATGCGAAGCAACTCGCTATCCGGAATTTTTTTATTGCTCATCGCCGAAAATTTAAAAAAAATATCCTTAACCCATTGATCTTTTTTTTTTAGCTTCGACTAACAGAGTACAACAAACAACAACAGTTCGCTAGTAGTACAAATGTGAACCAGGTAGCTTAGAGGATTGGGGAGTTGTTAGGGAAAGCTGTTCATTTTTCTCCCCTTTCTCTAAGTTTTCCTTTGAATGGATTATTTTCACATGCGTTTTTACATGTAACCTTTTAACCTATAATTCTAGTAAAGTCTTATGGCCGATCCAAGTATTAAAGCAACGCAGAATCCAAGTGAAAATAATGTATTTACTTTTGAGGTTTTAAACCTGCCAGCCCTTACTCCAACAACAAACGAACCACTTCCTTTTTATGAGTTTTTCTGGGATTTTGGCGATGGCTATTTTAGCTCAGAACCCCAACCTACTCATACTTACCCGGCTACAGATGCTAATTATACATCTAAAGTCAGAGTGCGAAAGGCAAACCAGGCCGTTAGTGGCGGGATTGATCCTATGGCTCACTCGATAGCCGTTGTGAAAACGGGAGGGGGAGATTACATTTCTCAACCTGATTATTCTACGTTGCTTTCTGCTGACGGAAGGGTCGGGATAAAAGTAATTTATCCTCCTGTAAGAGGAGAGCATATTTGCTGTTTGGTCTCTTATCACAATCTAAGTGCTGATCCGGTAAGCTCGGGGAGTATCAACCTGAAGTATAATCAGGTTTCAGCAGGAGATCCCATTTTTACCTTTATTGAAGCCAGTACTTTTCACAATGAAAGTATTGTCGATGATGAACTTCCTTCAGGAAATTCCTATGAAAGAGAACTAAAAGTGGAATTTTCAGGACTAACTGTTGGCGACTACAGAAATGTCTGCCTTATTTTTGATGTGTCTGCTGAACTTTCTTCAGGAATCAACAGTGCTCAGCTGGAGTTCAGTATTACTGATAGCTCTGGTAACCCCAAAGGGGTATCAATCCTGAATCTACCAATCGTTACCAATCATTCACCCATGGAAGCCGTTATTTCGGAAGGCAGTCCGGTAACTGTCTAAATACACAACTGCGGAAGCATGTTTTCTTTATCATCCATCCCAGCCCTTAAATTTAATTTTATTTAAGGGCTATTTTTTTTTTCTTTGAGAAAGCCTATATGAATGATTGTCCGTTTTAAGCTGATAATTGCACTATTTATTGCTTCCTCATTTTTTACATCCCCCATTTATGCCCAATCTCTGGTTGATGATGAATTAAAAAAGGGAAAGGAATTGTTTGATCTTGCCAAGGACCAAGGTATTGATGGTTCTTTTGATCTTGCGATGAAAAACTTCATCAAAGCTGGAGAAGTTTTCAAAGCAAACGATTCGTTGGACCTTTGGTTAAGCACCCATGTATTTTTTATCCACTACTTAGGGGAGCAGGGAAAATATCCTCAAGCAATTAAATGGGGAGATTCTATCATTCACCATCTGTTTAGAAAGGTTGAAGTAAACACTGAAAGGATCTATTTTGGCTGGATTCATAAACTGGTTGGAGATGATTATCTTCTGTTGGGAAATTACCATCAGGGAGAACAGTATTTACTGGATGCAGAAAAAATCATGAAAGCAGGAGGTTATGATTTTGAAAAAAGAAATTATAGCCTGTTTGCTTCTTTAGGAAAGATTTATAATCATTTTCGGGAGCCCGAAAAAGCCAAGCACTATTTTAACCGGTTAATTGATTGTGCTGAAAAGCAAGAAAAGTGGGATGATGTAATTATTGGATATGATGGCCTGGCCGTTAATTATTTTCATCAGGGAAAACACAAATTGGAACTGGAAGAATATCAGAAAGCACTTGATCTGAAAAAGGCTTCTGCAAAAGCCCGGGGGCGTGTTTATTTGAATATTGCTGACGCATATCGTTCGAACCAGAATTATCCGAAAGCGATGGAAATGGCGGTTAAAGCTAAAGATTTTTATCAAGTGCTTGCAAAGGAGGAAGAAGATATGGGAAACCGGATGCTTGCAAAAGTAAATTTGGTGAGATCTTTGACCTTATTGGGGAATTTATACACCGAAACTCAGAATTATCAACAAGGCAAATCACAATTTCATTCAGCTCTTCAGGTACTAAACTCCTCAAGAGGCAATATTGATTCTACAGAATACGCAAATGTATTGATCGGATTAGCCAATCTGGAGGGTGAGATAAAAGAGTGGAATCTTGCGCTCAAACATATCCAGAAAGCGATCTGGTATTTTTTCCCTGAAACAGACAGTTCTGATATGTTTTCGCACCCGGGTAAAGATGCAAAAAGCAAAGATTTTCTGGCCTTTGATGTATTCATGCACAAAGCAGAATTGCTGAATAACCGCTTTGAGCATAATCAGGATATCAATGATTTAAAACTGGCTTTAGAGGTCTTATTATCTCTCAATGATATTCTGGAAAACTCCCTGAAAATGTATGACTACGAATCAGCAAAAATGATTCTTGCCAGAGATAATTTATTATACCAGGAGTTGGCCATTCATATAGCTTTACAACTGTTTCAGAGGACGGGAGATAAAGCCTATGCCGAGCAGGCTTATCATTTCTCAGAGACAACCAAGGCGATGATTCTCCAGGAGTCGATCAATAATATTACAGCCTGGGATTTACTGGATTTTCCCCCACATATCAGAGAAGAAGAAGAGCGCCTGCGGAGGGAACTGGCTACTTATGAAGCGAGTTTGGCAGAGTACCGGGATTTTGCAGATGATTCAACGATTTCAAACTGGGAGCGTCGCGTTTTTGCAGCCAAACAGGCTTATCAGGATTTAATTAAAAATATAGAAAGAGATTTTCCTGAGTATTACGAACTCAAATATGAGCCAGCTTCTCCTACCCTGAATGAAATAGGCGCTTATCTGAAAAAGGAAAAAGCAATCATGATTGAGTATTTTTGGGGTGAAAAATTCCTGCATATTTTTGCTCTTGATGGCCAGGAAATCTACACGCATTCCATTTTGCTGGACTCTACCCATTTGGAGAAAGATTTAAGCGATTTTATTTATTATCTGGGTGATCCCTCTAACAAACTTCAAGGGAGAGATCTTTCCGTTTTTAATCAATTTGTTTCTGACAGTCGATCCCTGTATCAGCAACTCCTGGAGCCGATGTTGAAACAAATGAGGGAAAATAGTAACGAAAAACTCGTGTTCATTCCAGGTGGAATGCTGGGGTATTTACCTTTTGAGATTTTGCTTACAAATGATCCGACAAAACCGGGCGCAGACTATGGAAGCCTTGATTATCTGTTGAGGAAGTATCGGATTAAATACGATTATTCGGCAAAACTTTTTATGAATTATTCGGATTTGAAACATGCCCGGAATTTTACTTATGGAGGTTTTGCTCCGAGTTATGGGAAGGATTTTGAAATTGGAAACTGGAAACTGGGAGGGTTATTTTACAACCAAAAGGAAGTGGAACAGGCATCCCAAATTATGGAAGGAGATTCCTTTCTCGATAGTCTGGCTACAAAAGACCATTTTTTAAGTCGTCTGGGAAAGTATGATATCCTGCATTTCGCTATGCATGCCCTGATGGATGATCAGCAGCCGGGAAATTCGGGACTAGCTTTTTACCATCCCAAAAATAATGATAACATTTTTTCAGGTAATCAGCGGTCCATTGAGATAGATTCTGCATTTGTCAATAGTTTCCTTTATGTATTTGAAATTTATAAACTCCGTATTCAGGCTGATCTGGTCGTTTTAAGCGCATGTAATACCGGAGTGGGACAATTAGTCAAAGGGGAAGGAATTATGAGCCTGGCACGGGCTTTTGCCTATGCAGGCTGTCCCGGATTGGTGATGTCGCTGTGGCAGGTAGACGACGCTCAGACGCAGGTTTTAATGGAAAGTTTTTTTGCTAATCTTAAACAGGGAATGGATAAAGATGAAGCGCTCAGACAGGCAAAATTAAGCTTTTTAGATAGCGAAGACGCTAACCATCCTTTTTTCTGGGCATCTTTTGTGCAAACAGGGAGTTCTGCCCCTTTTCAAACAGGAAATAACTGGCTCTTATATTCCTTGTTCGTAGGATTATTTATCCTGGTGATGGGAGGTATAAGAATTCTCATAAAAAAGTGAGCCTTCCTCGAAAGAAGAAGGCCCAAACACACCACCAAAAGACATTTCTTTGTATTTAATTTTTTCTGATACTGCTTCCTGTCGAACTTCTAACAGATGATCCGGAACTTCTGCTGGAAGAACTGCTATTCACAGATGAAGAACGACTTGTACTGGTTGAGCGGGAAGGGGAATAAGATCCACTGCTACTGCTGCTGCTATTTCTGCCAGAAGAACTATTGAAAGAACTTCCACTGCTACTGCGATTCGTCGGAGTATGGCTTACATTACTACTACCTGATCGTGAAGGACTTGAGTAAGACTGGCTGGAGCTACTACTTCTTCCTGTGGAGTAGGAACGAGAGCCAGAAGTACTACTACCTGATTGATTCGAGTAGGTAGAAGAACGGTTGCTGGTAGATCTGGAAGAAGGAGTTGAATATGTACTTCTCTGATAATTATCGTTTTGGTCATACGACTGGTGATCTGTATCTGAAGAGTACGTTTCAGTGCTTCTGCTTCCTGAAGTTTCTCTTTGATAGGTTGAGCGATCATTACGGTATGATGTGCTTTCCCTGACTACACGAGTTGGGCGATCCGCGTAATTACCCTGGTTTCTGTCGGTTGTATTGACACTTTCAGTTCGCTGACGTGGACTGGCAATATTCCCGTAGGTATTGGATCGGTAATCCGGAGAAGTTGTAACTCTGGTTCCTCCAGAAGTATTTCGTGGATTATTAATTGTACGAATATCCCGTTCATAATCAGTGCCTTCTCTTCGATTCAGAGAACTCCTCATGCTATTGGAACTGGCATTTCTGTAAGTATCCCGGGAATTGCCGGAAGCGTTGCGATTGGTTCCGTTACTACTATATCTTTGCTGATACCAGTAATTATTGCCATAACCACTACCATTATTAAATCCACTGTTATAGCCATTGGCATATCCTGCACAATATCCATTATAGAACCCGTCATAATAACCAGAATAATATCCCCAGTTATAGGTATTCCATCCTGAACCCCATCTGCTGGAATAACTGTAAGAATAATAGGAAGGATAATTATCGTAAGCATAATAAAAATAAGGGGTAAAACCCCATGGATTCCATCCGGTAGAATATACTCTTGTATAAGAATAACTTACCCCCCAAAGATCTCTTCTGATCGTAAGGTTTCTTCTTACTCTCCAGGGATTATACACTTCACACCAAAGATCCCAGTATCTGGTACCAATGACATAATATACATCATTGGTAAAATAGGGATCATAATAGCTCCAGGAAACCCTGGATGAGCGGGTACTATGAAATCTTCTGATGCGGCGGGAATAATAAAAATCATCTTCATAGTCGAAGAAATAATCATCATCCCCCCCATCTCCCCAATTGAGATCAGTCATACTCTTTTTGTCAAGAAGATCTGAAGGATGAGAGAGATGGGATGTTTGCAGACTAATCCCGGCAAACCCACTGATGCAGGTTGTAGAGAAGATGACCAGGAAAAGAATGTATTGTTTCATTTTTGTATAATTAATGTCTTGTGTTTTTCGTAGTTGATACCATGAAGATGGCAGGAATTGAAGGGAATAAAAAGCAAGGACTTTCAACCGTGTCGGGAAAATGAAAAACCGTGATACGTTTGCCCAAATTCAATTATCTGCGTACCTTTCGGAAGAACCATGAATAATTATTCAGAAATAAACATTAAGTCATACCAAATTTGAAATTTAGTGAACTTCCCCTGGATTACGAACTGCTGGACGGAATCGATGCGTTAAACTTTGAAACCTTAACTCCCATCCAGGAACAAGCCATTCCCCCTGCCTTAGAAGGAAAAGACCTGATTGCCTGTGCCCAGACAGGTACCGGGAAAACTGCGGCCTATTTAATCCCGGTTATTCAGCATCTTCGTCAATATGAAGAAGCAGATCTCACACGTGTGTTAATCATTGCTCCTACACGAGAACTGGCCAAACAGATCGATCAGAATGTAGATGCATTGTCCTATTTCACAGGAGTATCTTCCATTCCAATTATTGGAGGCAAAAATGCAGATACATTTGAAAAGCAGAAATATGGGATTACCCACGGTGCAGATATTCTCATTGCTACTCCTGGTCGATTGATTATTCATTTGGCTTTGGGGTATTTGGACATGAGCCATATTGATATTGTCGTGCTTGACGAAGCGGATAAAATGCTCGATATGGGCTTTTATGCAGATATTACTCGTATCATCTCCGAAATTCCGGCTGATAAGCCTCGCCAAACCCTGATGTTTTCGGCAACAATGCCTCCCAAAATCAGGAAGCTGGCCAAGGAAATCATGAAAGATCCCGTTGAGATCAATCTCAATATTTCCAAACCTGCTGAAGGAATCAATCAAATGGTATATATGGTTTATGATGAACAAAAAATACCATTACTGGAGCATTTGATCAGGGAGAAAGAGATTGAGAGTATGATTATATTTGCTTCGAGTAAAGCCAGCGTGGACCAGATTGAAAGAAAACTCAAGCGGCTGAACTACGCAGTAAAAGCGATGCATTCTGACCGGGAACAGGAAGAACGGGAGGAGACTTTAAGAGAGTTTAAGAATAAACAATTCCAGATTCTGGTAGGAACAGACGTTTTAGCCAGAGGAATTGACGTGGATAACCTGAGCCATGTGCTCAATTATGACGCTCCACGCGATGCCGAAGACTATGTACACCGGGTAGGAAGAACAGCCAGGGCAAGCTCGACCGGAGAAGCCATTACGTTTGTCTCACCGCGCGACCAACGAAGGTTGTATAGTATTGAAGACCTGATAGGGGAGGAGATATTCCGTCCGGAACCACCAAACGAAATTGGTGATACACCCAGATACAATCCTAGTAAAAAGTCTGGAAAAGGAGGAAGAGATAATTCTCAGTCTGATAATCGCAATCGCAACCGGAACAGAAATCGTAAACCTTCCAATAAGAAATCAGGTTCGGGAAACGAAAACAGAAACCGCAATCGCAACCGGAATAACAACAATCAGTCTGGTAATAAAGAAGATAAACCCGTCCAACACCAGAATAAAGCAGAAAACGGAGAGGCTAAAAATGAAAAAACCGCTAAGAAGCGGCGTTATCGTAGTCGGAAAAAAAAGCCCATGGATTCAAAATCTGAGGATTGAGGGCGTCTGTGATTGATTTTCTTTAATCAGGAAAAACAATAAATTCTACAGGAACTTCCTCCGTCAGCCACACCCCGTTTTCCGAAACAAAAAAGGAGTTTCCTTTCTCATACATTTCTCCGGCTTTAACCACGAGAATAACCGGTTTGCCATGTCTTCCACCTACCTGAGTGGCCGTTTCCTTATCTAAAGATAAGTGAACGTGATGGCGATTTCGTTTTTCCAGACCGGTAGCTTTGATGGAATGAATATGCTGGGCTGCGGTACCGTGAAATAAAAATTCTGGCGGTGTAACCGGTTCATACCCCAAATCTACCTTTATAGAATGTCCCTGACGGGCCCGAATGCGTTTCCCATCCTCACTAATGGCATATCGCTTTTTGTTATTATTGACAACGATTTGCTGGAGATCATCCCTCGAAATCGCCTTGCCTTTCGCCGCGAGCTTAACCATAAGTGTCTCAATATCAGTCCACCCGTTCTCATCAAGCTCGACGCCGATCACTTCCGGTTTATGCCTCAGCACCAGGCTGAGGAACTTACCGATTTTCTTTTCTTCTTGTTTAGTTAACATTTTCTTAAAAAAATTTTTAAAATTACTTGCATTGAACCTATTCCTCTTCTACATTTGCATGGCATTTGAGAAAAATGTTCTTTTAAAAAATAAGAATTACGGGAGCTTAGCTCAGTTGGTTCAGAGCACCTGCCTTACAAGCAGGGGGTCACAGGTTCGAATCCTGTAGCTCCCACACTCATTATCAAGCAGTTACGAATATTTTTTGTAACTGCTTTTTTTGTTTTGGGCGGATTATTCCAGGATTGATGCGATTGAAGATACCTATCAAAGAATTTTATCTTTTCCTTATTCTCATCCAATGGTAGAAGATTTAGGTGATAAAAATGTGCGGGGAATCAGGATACATGCTGAGTCAAAAAGAAGTAACTTCGCCAGTAATTTCCCTTTTTAACTGATCTATAAAATTTATCCTGATAAGGGAGAAATTGTCATTTATCAACTTTGGCCAGAGAGGAGCAACCGCCGCATAGATAAACTGGAATAATTAACCCCAAAAATCCCCACCCCACCCCTTGAATTTCCCAAATATTTAACCATCTTTAATCCCTTGCGCTGAAAACGGGGACCTTCTCTTTATAAACACAAACTATTTAATCGACATAATAATGCTAACATATGAAAACGCAAATAGGCTAAAAGATGATTTCTCTTATCTAATTGGAGAAGATTACAATGGACACCCAATTGATGATTTAATCATTACTCCTGCCAATGATCCTGAGTTTAGAGTTGCAATAAGAGGTTACACTATAAATGGATTTCAAGAGACCTTTTGGCCAGCTGCTGAAGAAAATGGATATACAGTTACTGCGATTGTCTTTAGAGATGCATTAAGAAAAGCTGGTAACTTATTCCATATTGATATTTTTCATATTTTCGATTCAAAAGGAATCACTATAGATAATACTGAATATGGCATTGAATAGCCCTAATCTTTTCAATTTGATAAATAAGTTTAACTCTGATTCTCCTTAGTACATGGCTAAAGCCGATATCAATTTCGAAAAAGAACTCTGGGACGCCGCCAACGAACTCCGTGGCGCTGTCTCGGAAAACAATTATAAAAACTATATTCTCCCCCTGGTCTTTATCAAACATCTCAGCGAACGCTACGACATCGTTCACGATGAGATCGAAAACATGATCAAAGACCCCAATTCGGATTATTATTCTACTGATCCTGAGGAAATTAACTATATCCTCGATGACCAGGACGAATACCGCTCCCGAAATACGCTCAAAATTCCGCATTCTGCGTCGTGGAGGTATCTGCAGGAAAATGCAGAGCAGGACGATATCAAGGTCAAAGTCGATGATGCATTCGATCAGGTGCAGGCCCTGCTGACGGATTATAATCCGCAGCTCAACAACCTCCTGCCGCGTATTTTTGTGCGGTCTGAACTTTCGGCCCGGCAAACGGGCGGAATCATCAATCTGCTTTCCCATCCCAAGTTTTCGGAAAAGGAAAACCCCGAAACAGACGTCCTGGGACGTATTTACGAATATTATATCGGCAAATTTGCCATGGCGGAAGGCTCCGGCGCGGGGCAGTTTTTCACTCCGGGCAGCATTGTCCGCCTGCTGGTGCATATCCTCGAACCTTATAAAGGGAAGATATTTGATCCGGCTTGCGGAAGCGGAGGGATGTTTGTCCAAAGCCTTCAGTTTATCAAGGAACATGGCGGTAGCAAAAAGGATATTTCCATCTATGGACAGGAGATGACCGCCCAGACCCTGCGGCTATGCCTGATGAACCTTATGCTGCGGGATTTGCCTTTTGACATCAAACTGGGAAATTCCCTGCTCGACGATAAATTCCCCGACCTTGAGGCAGACTATATTATCGCTAATCCTCCTTTTAATGTCAGCAAATGGCACCCGGAAGATTTGCCCGATGGCGATCCCCGTCTCTTTGGCCCCAAGGAGGAATACACCACCGATGGAAACGCCAATTATATGTGGATGCAGACCTTCTGGCATCACCTCAGCGATACAGGTACGGCTGGTTTTGTGATGGCCAATGGCGCTATGACGACCAATAACCGGGGCGAAAGAAACGTCCGCGAGCACATGGTGGACCAGAGCATGATCGACTGCATTGTGCGCCTGCCAGACAAACTCTTCCTCACCACGGGTATCCCCGCCTGCCTGTTTATCCTCAGCAAAAACCGCGACGGGATGGACGGCGAACACCGCGAGCGTAAAAATGAAATCCTTTTTATCGATGCGGCGAAGATGGGCACCATGGTCAGCCGCAAACAACGGGCTTTTAATGATGATGATATCCATAAAATCGCGGATACCTACCATCACTGGCGCACCACCGGAGAAGGTTACGAAGATGTGGACGGTTTTTGTAAATCTGCGACACTGGAAGAAGTCCAAAAACAGGACTATAAACTTACCCCCGGGATTTATGTGGGAACGGAAGCCGAAGAAGATGACGGGATTCCTTTTGAGGAGAAAATGGAGGAATTAAAGGCCCGACTGATAGAGCAATTTGAAAGGGGAGAAGTTTTGAAGGAGCAGATTTTGGAAAATTTTGACAGGATTGGATAAATGGGAGATGAATGATCTATCAGGTAATGGAGCAAATTATAATTAAAAAAACGGATGTATATAGTTCTGAATACTTCTGATTTACAGCCTTTTGAAGATCCCTCGCTGCGCTCGGCATGCCCGCCTGTGGCGGAAAAATCCTTTTTGCCAGGGTGGCAAGTGTGGTTTTTCCATCGTAGATGGGCATCCCGACCGCAGGGAGGGATCTTCCAAAATCAGTATAACAGAAAGTTATTGAAACGATATCCCAGGTAGCGAAGCGAAAAATCACCCTCTCAACAAAAGATGAATTTTTACGCCAAAACATAAAAAAAATACAGAATCATTTGACAGAATACAGGTATGGTTGATGGTTGGAAGACATATAAACTTGGAGAAGTCGCAAATATCCAAAATGGTTATGCTTTTAAATCTAAGGAGCTAGGAAGCAAAGGGATTCCTGTTATTAAGATAAAAAACATTATCCCTCCAAGTATAGATTTAGATGCTGCTGCTTGTTATTCAGGAAACATAGATGACAAGCTTAAAAAGTATATTATAAGGAAGAATGATTTTTTAATATCCATGACTGGTTCTACAGTAAATGTCATGACTTCTGCTGTAGGGAAAATGGGGCGATATAGGCATGATGACATTGCATTATTGAATCAGAGAGTAGGGAAAGTATATGTAACAGATCCTGAAAAGGTCGATTTCGGTTATTTGTGCTTATATTTAAATAGATATGAAATCCATTATGGACTTGCATTAAATGCTACTGGAAGTGCAAATCAGGCTAACATTTCCCCTGCACAAATAAAGGATATAGATTTATATCTCCCCCCCCTCCCCGAACAAAAAGCCATCGCCGCCATCCTCTCCGCTCTCGACGACAAAATCGAACTCAACCTCCAAACCAACCAAACCCTCGAAGAAATGGCTATGGCCCTGTACAAACACTGGTTTGTGGATTTTGGCCCTTTCCAGGACGGGAATTTTGTCGATTCGGAACTGGGGATGATTCCGGAGGGATGGGAGGTGAAGCGAATTGAAGACATTACTACTTTACAATATGGAAAGGCATTAAAAAAGACAGATAGAATTCCTGGGGAGTTCCCTGTCTATGGATCAAGTGGGAATGTTGGTAATAATATTAATTACCTTATTGAAGGCCCATCACTAATAATTGGAAGAAAAGGTAATGTTGGGAGTGTTTTTTGGGAAGAAAGAAAGGCTTATCCTATTGATACTGTTTACTATATTAATGGTCTTCACAGAAATATTTTACGATTTCTTTTCTTTAAATTTTTGACCACAGATTTTAAAAATACAAATTCTGATTCTGTTGTTCCAGGCTTGAACAGAAATTTAGCCCACAATGAAAAATTGATTTGGCCATTACCAGAAGACTTGAATTTGTTTATGGAGACAGCAAATGGGTTTTATGAAATGATAAATTCTACTAACATCGAAACCCAAACCCTAACCACCCTCCGCGACACCCTCCTGCCCAAACTCATCAGCGGCGAGGTTCGCGTTAATGACATCGAAAACACCATCAGCCAGGCTTTATGACAGACCTCCGTGAACATACAGTACAAAACGCGGCCATTGAATGGCTGGAGGAATTGGGCTATACACATCAGGAAGGCAATACCCTTCAGCGCGATCTGAAAAAGGTTGTGCTGGAAAATGATTTGCGGGCTTTCTTAAAGCGTACGTATCCCGATCTCCCTGCCCCGGCGCTGGATGAGGCAATGGCACGTTTTACACAGCAGGAAAGCATGGACCTTGACTACCGCAACCGGGATTTTCACCGCAAGCTGACCCGGGGCATATCTGTGAGCTGGAAGGATTCACAAGGCAGGGAATACGCCCGCCACCTGTATCCGG
>JAGQVA010000248.1 GCA_020438265.1 Bacteroidota bacterium | reverse complement strand
AAATATCAGGCCATTGATCCCGGTTGATATCGGTAATGGCAATCCCCAGTCCGTATCCTTCAATGGTGATTCCCGCCTCAGTCGAAACATCGGTAAATGTTCCGTCTCCATTATTCCGATAAAGAAAATCGTTACTTTTTCCCGTTCCATCTTTCTTCTTGGGCCTGAGGGTATTATGCGGAAAAGTCTCCATGGTATTGGTGAGAACATAAGCGTCCAGATCACCGTCTTTGTCATAATCGAAAAAAGCAGTATGTGTGCTGAGCCCGGTATTGGCCAGTCCCATTTTTTCTGCTTCTTCTTTGTAAATGGGATACCCTTCGGCGTCATATCCCTGATGAATAAAGAACTCGTTGGCTCTTTGTTGTGGAGTATTTAAAATAGAATTGCTAACATAAATATCGGTCAATCCATCAGCATTGATGTCTACCAGGGAAATACCATTGGTCCATCTTTCAGAAATTAAACCGGATTTTTGCGTAATGTCTTCAAATTTCCAGTTGCCGCGATTGAGAAATGCTTTTAAAGGTACCTGATTACCTGCCAAAACCAGATCAGGAAGTGAATCTCCATTCAAATCTCCAATAGCTACTCCTGCACCATTATACATATTGGTCTGGTTGAGGAGATTCAGGGAATCATCCGCGATAATTTGATTGGTAAAATTAATTCCTGTATCTGAGGAATCCATTTTTTCGAGCAGGGAAGGCTGGGAGGAATTGCAGGAAAAAAGGAAGAATAGGCCTGGTAGGAGCAGGTATAACAGGCGAAATCGGAAGGTAAATACTAAGGCATTTTTTTCTGTAAAAAACTGATTTTGCTTGCTTGATGAAGATCCCTCTCTCCGCTTCGCCAGACTCCGCTGTTCGGGATGCCCCCTTTCGGTGGATAATTCGCTTGCCAAAATGGCAATAGGGTGACTGAGCCTGGCAGGCATCTCGAATCCCAAAGGGTGAGAGATCTTTATAAGCGGCTGAATATTAATCATTTGCAAAAGTAGTAGTTAGCATTGAATTCGTGAGCAGAAAATAAAAAAATCATTCCTCTAAAACAATATACATCGCATCTTCAGGAAGTTGGAGACTACATTTTTTCCCTTTACGTATCAGAGGAATTTCCCGAACCGGATATCCTGCGGCATCCAATACCCAGGCTTTTTTTAGTTTGGAATTGCGCAGCTCAATACTGGCATTCAATTTTTTCCCCATCCAGGGCATTTCACCGGTATTGATGATTTTAAACCCATCTATGCTGTCTCTTCGACTTTTAAATGTTGCCGGTTCATCCTGCCAGTTTTTGGGTCTCCATTCTGTGCCGGTTTGAACCAGAACACTTCCAGACTCATTAAGCGAATGATTGTCCATAGATACCAGTTGAATAATCGCGTATTCACTTTCCACCATGATTTTTACATCGGAAAGGTTGACTGTTTCTCCTTCTGCAAAAAATCCGCTGACACCCTGTGTTTTGGGAGCGTTTACTTTCATCACTCCCTGGCGATAATTCAGATTGATTTCTCCTGTATTACTGAGAACTGTTCCTTTCCGGGTGTTAATTAATTTTTCAAGTTCAGGAGAAATATAAGAAGGTTCGTCCTGCTGGGTAAATTCCATCTTCACGGGGCCAGTCAAAAAAGTCAACGGAGTAATTAAATCGCCTTCTTTAGCCTGTTGAAGCGGGTTGCCAGTATCGCGGTTGGGATCAAAACTGGCCTGCTCGCTGATAACAGGTTTGGAGCGGGCCCAGAGAGAATCAAGGGATCTTTTTTCCATTAAAACGGTTTTTCCTTCCTGAATGAGCTCTTTTCTGAATATCAGCGCATTGGCTGGAAACATACCAACTCCCCAGGGAGCTGAGCAGGTCCAACGATTCATCGGATGTTGCCCGTCTTCATAAGTGTGCCAACTGAAATAGGGATCTTCCATATAAGCCTTGCTGGTAACAGCAAACCAATAATAAGCGTCAACGCCAGTGAGCGATTGATACGCCGCAATCATAAAAGGGCCTTCGGCCTGAAAAACGTGGGGAAGATTCCAGCCGCTTTCAGTAACCAGCATAGGACTTCCCGCTGTTTGTTTGATGTTTATAGGAAGTTTTTGAGGATATTTTAGTACTGACAATCCTGTATAATGATGACCGGGTTCAATCCGCCAGCCACTGTTTTCCCCAACATGACCGGGATCATTGTACCGATTAACAGCTGGAACATCTGTGGAGGTATAAGTCCATCTTTCGAGATCATTAAGTCTGACGATATCAGCGGTAATCCAGTTATTGGGGTTAATGAGTTGTTTGCAACCCAGATCTTCACGGTAAAAGCGCCCTATTTCTTTGTAAAAATTGTATTGTAGTTGAGCTAAAAATTGGGTTTGATCAGCGATTCTTTTGGCTTTTCCACCTGTTTGGGATTGGGTAAGATCATACATACCGTAAAGGCCCATTCTGCCATTTTGGGGCTGATCCTGTTCCAGTTTTACCTGTTCCCAATGCGCATAAACGTCGGTTATTTTATCGTATTTTTTGTCCAGCCATTCTGCAAACTTCGCTTCATATTTTGCAGTTAATTCAGGTTTGATGGCATTCATCGTCCAGAAAAAAACACCGTCTTCATTTTGGATTTGAATGAGTCCCACTGCTGGTTCGTCTTTCAAAGCAACTTTGGTATAAGGGTTGGGTGTGGTGTATAAATATCTCACCCAGTTTTTATAGGCATTCTGTAATTTTTCATCTACATACAGCACCGCCCACAGTGGATCTTTACCAGAATAACCCTCAATGCCCCATTCTTCAGGTACCCAGCCTCCCATGTGTCCGTTGTGAGGCCAGAAAGGAGAAATCGTTGAATAGATCCCCTCTTTTTTCATCGCAGCGACATAACGCCAGATTTTTTCTACTTCAGCCGTATCAATTTCGTGAATTTGTGTTCCCTTTCCGGGAGGATTAATAGAACCGTGGAAGCGGCCCATATTTACGCCGATTTTAGCCATAAAACGTGCGTGATAAGCCAATTCTTCATCGGTCATGTTTTCTGTGGCATTTCCGTTGTTTACTGCCCAGAAGCGGATAGACTGTCCATCTCCTCTGACAAAAGATTCTCCGTCTTCTGACAGGCGAATAAACCCATGTTCACCTGCAAAAGACTCATTCAGATACCTTAAATCCAGTTTTGCTTCGGTTGTAAACGGATCTACCGGGTATTGAAATGCCCAGGTATCTGATTGGCCCCATAGTGGGAGAGAAAAGCCAATGAAGCTGAAAAATATAGTGATGTTAAGAATCTTCATAAACTGAAAAATTTGGAAGCAGCTTAACTATCCTCAAACTGCTTCCATTCAGACAACTCTACTACTTTTAAGTACTAATACCTAAATCTCGAGTTTATAGAGAATAATACTGTTATGGACTGTGGTAATCAGTATAAGCGATGTAGCCCGTCAGGTAGAATTTGACAATGACCTTGAAAATGATATATTTGCGCTGTATCAAACGAATCGAGAAAATTTCCATGAAGAAATTGGTACGAATATCGAAGGGTCATCTGCTGTAATTATTCCACCCAAAGGAATACTTACCTGGGGGTCTGAACAGATCATTCGGCTGGCCAGACCTGTAAAAAGCGAAAGCCCTTTCTTGTGGAATGAAACTTGTATTCATCTTTGATGAAGAGATTGGGTAAAGTGGGGACTGTTGGATGGATTAAATGGCTGGCAGGCTTATGAAGATTAGGGGAATTGTAATTGTAGTCATTACAGGTATTATTTTCTTGCTCTCTAGCGGAAATATTCATCGTTCTCAGGCATCGATGGTAGATTTTCAGGGTGATTGTTTGTGGGAAGAATGGAAAGATGTGTCTGTGCCGATGATTAAGGCCCGAAAAGTAGCCCCATATTTTGATAGATTATTTGAAACCCGAAAATTTAGCGGTGCTGTTTATGTCGTGGAAGATGGAAATGTTATTTTCCAAAATGCTTATGGGTATGCGAATCTTCGCGAAAAGACACCCCTGACAACTCACACTCCTTTTCAATTGGCATCGGTATCAAAAATTTTTACTGCGGCGGCAATTATGGTTCTGTATGAGGATGGAAAACTGGACTTTGACGATAAAGTCAGTGAGCATATCCAGGGCTGGCCTTATGAAGATATGACCATTCGCCATTTGCTGAATCATCGTTCAGGGCTCGCACGATATATGGCTGTGGCGTCCTGGTACTGGAAAACGCCCAAAGTTCCCATGACCAATCAGGATGTCCTGTCTCAGTACGTTCGCCATAAACCCGTTCACTTTTTTACTCCCGATAATGGTTTCAATTATTGCAATACCAATTATGCAGTCCTGGCTGGTTTGGTGGAAAGGGTTTCCGGGATGTCTTTCGGAGAATTTATGCAGAAACGAATCTTCGATCCTCTGAACATGAAAAATGCTACCATTTACAGTCGCGGATACACTCCGGAAGTGGAAAATCAGGCTTTGGGTTATAAAGCAGGTTGGCGTGGATATTATGTAGCTGGTGAGGATTATATTGATGGGGTATATGGAGACAAAGGAATGTATGCGAGTGTGGAGGATTTGGCCAAATTTGACCAGGCGCTGTACGATTATACTTTGTTAAGCAAAGAAACCCTGGATCAGGCTTACACTCCGGGTAGTAAAAGAAGATATTCCAATTATGGTTTTGGCTGGAGAATGTTACCTGCCAAATACGAAAACCTTGTGTACCATTTTGGCTGGTGGAGAGGCTACCGCACCTGTTTTATCCGCGATCTGGAGCGTAAATTATCCGTGATTATTCTCACCAATCGCGACCATCCTGGTTATTATGTGGACTATTGGGATGTGTATGAGATGGTGAAGGATATGGAGTAAACTAAACCTCAAAAATAAAAGCTTCCTCCTCAAATTTCTCTTTAGGATTCTCCTTATTCATTACAGGCCAGGCATAAATACTTAAGAGCTTTTGATAAAGTTTTTGTGGATGACTTTTTAGTCCCCGCATCCGCTGGCGGAGATAATTTCGGAATTGCTCTTTTTCCTCCTGAGAATAATAACCAGTATAATCCCTGCGCTGGTTTAACAGATCGTGGGCAATATAATTAGATGGCCAGAGACGGTAAAGCTGATGGATTTCCTGATCGAGCAATTCTACGAGATGGCGGATAAACTCATTGCGATTGGTGATATGATCAAATTGGGAAAGCTGAGGATTGATGGGTTTTCCAATAGATAAATGAACCCGACCTTTGGGCTCCCGAATACCCCTGATCATGCTCATTTTGTCATCTTTGATGAAATCTAAACCAGCCTCTTCACAGAGTAGTTCTTCTGCTTTGAGATTGTCACAGGGTTCAAATTCGTAGGAAAGCGTCATGGGAACGATATTCAACGCTTTAAAGCCCGCCTTAAAATCATCTCCGCCGCTCAGACTGAGCATTTTCATCAAAGCTGAGGACGTTTGATCATTTCCATCCTTGGTGCGTCCACTTTTCTGTGCCAACCAGATGGAAGATTTTTCGCCAATCGACATACGAATGTAAGCAGACAACCTCTCCGAGTATTCATACAACTGATTCCTGGGAACGTTTCGATGGACGACAAAACTTTTGTTGAGTTTCATCAAATCGGTTACCAGCCCTGAAACCATTAAATTATCTCCAATAGCAATACGTGTGGTACCAAATCCCATGTCAAACAAGACAATATTGAGAATTGCGGAATCGAGAATGATATCCCGGTGGTTGGATAAAAAAAGATAAGCTTCTCCCTTTTTGATATTTTCCAGCCCGGAAATGGTTACCCGGTCAGTACTTTCCCGCAAAATACGCTTGATTGCATGAGAGATAATCTGCTCCTGAAATTCATGCGTATTTTTTATGTTGATAAATTTCTCAGCAATTGCCTCCCCCGAAAGGTGAGGAAAAAAATAGGCCATCAGAGCGTAAAATGACGGTTTCTCTGTTAATTTGGTTAACACCTCATTAACTTCGTGGTTGTGATAGGGTCTGATTTCGTCAAAGCGGGATTCATTATTTGGCATAATTTCAAGATTGCTGCAAATATAGAAAATTCGTTCATTTTAAAACGAAAAACCAAAGTCTAAACTTATGGCTGAAGCTTTCAATCCGTCAGAGCGCAGATAGTTGCTATACCTGAGATCAATGCTTTTGAGCATACCTGTTCTGCCGTTATTTTGCCTGTATCGAAATATACCATAAATCGGGGATAAGCTCAGACCCATTCCATATTTTTGACTATAAAATCCGGAAAGATCGTAATCCGAGGTATAAAATTCTTCTCCGGTCGAATGTTCTTTAAACGGGGCAAAATAGGTGGAAGCACTTTGATGATGGAACCGGTAAAAGGGGTAAATCGAAAAAAAAGGTCCCAGTTTGAATGGCGTTTCTATACTGGTTGTATGAGCCAGAATCTGAAACGAATCATAATAAAACCGGTAGTAAAGCCTCAGAATGAGAAAATCAAAGGCGTAATAATTGACCCGCATTCCCAGAGGATATTTGATTCTAATGGTGGGGAGTTTCTCAATTTTGGGTAAAGTTTCACCTGTGAAATACACTCTGTGAAAAGGAGTGGAAAGAAGTCCCTGTTGCAAAACGAATTCTCCCGATAAGGAAGCCTGAAGGCGGGTATTAATCACGGTTGACCAGGTGGCAGAGAGGTTAAAGGACTTTCTTTTGTCAGTCGGAACGGAAGCCAGGCCCGGAGCTCTGAGTTCTTCCGGAAAAATAACCACCCAGGTATCGAAAAAAGCCTGAGCCTGAAGGGCCAGTTCCTGATTTCCATCCTTGCTGATTTGGGCCCATTTGCCACTGACAAAATAGGAGATATAATCGGACTCCAGAGAGCCGCCGCCTGACAGTCCCCAGGTTTGACGTCCGTTTAAACGTTTTTTATCATATCCCAGGATAAATACACCCCGGCTGTCCTGCCTTGAGGCAGAGGAAACATAGGTGTCGATTTTATCGGTTGAAGCTGAAGTATAGTGGTTTATAGAAGCTGTCGTGTGGAGAACTGTAAGAGTATCCAGCGGTACATTAACCACAATTTTGGCTGAAAAATCAGTCAATTCTTCTGTCCCTTCTCCTCCGGTTACAGCTGAGTGAATACCGTCCTGTTCATAATAATTGAAGAGGAAGTTGACGTCTACCGGCAAGTCAGGTTTGAATAACCGGGTTGTGTCTTTTGTTTCAGTTTGTGAGAATAGCCAACATGGCAGGGATAGGAGTATTGCTAAAAGGAATGGTTTATAATTTATCATGTGCTGAGTAGTGTAGCGCTTTTATACTTTTTAATCGAAAGGAAAGACTTTCTATTTCTTCTATGTTTTCTTCTTCTTTAAAAATTTCT
>JAGQVA010000247.1 GCA_020438265.1 Bacteroidota bacterium | reverse complement strand
CAACCTGATAAAACGCTATCAATTCTTCCCGCATCATCTCCGAAGCTGCCAGAATCACTTTTGCATCCTGATATGCTTTTCGGTCCATCCTTATATCCAAACGATCCTTAAAATGGGCTTTTTTGATGCCCATTCCTCTCATATAACCGATATGATTGGCGGGAACAATCACTGCATGAGGGCTATAAGTTCTGCCCAAAGAAAGAATAAAGTCAAAGGATTCTTTGGCAAGAAAACTTCTGACCTTCCTGTCAAAAGCCAAAGGGCGATAAGGTTTTAATACCCATCCCGGTTTCAGTTGAATAATTTCTACGTCATGCGGTAATGTTACAGAGGAATCGATACTTGCGCAGATAATCGACACCTGATGTCCCATAGCCAGAAAAGTCTGGGCATAATTGACCAGTCGGGTCTCAAGGCCGCCTTTCCAGCCAATTTTATAATGGATCAGGGCAATTTTCACCTTATCAGAATAAAAAAACGGAAGGTTGGAATGACTCTCCCACCTTCCGATCTATCATTTATCAATCCGTTTTAAGCCATATCAAACTGATACGCTCTTTCGTTTTTCCCTTCGTAAAAGTTTACAAAAGATTGGTTGACCACCCGGTTTCCACCTTTGGTAGGGTAATCTCCGGAGAAATACCAGTCGCCGGTAAACTGAGGCATGGCCTTGGCCAGGTTTTCCAATGGCTGGTAAACAATTTCCAGTTCACATGGAAAATCTTCTGGTCTGACCAGATCTGTAATTTTTGCAGAAATTTCCTCTTCAGTAAACGAAGCATAGATTTCCTTCACTACATTTCGTTCATCCATGATAGCCTCCTGCTTCATCTGGATGATTTTCCGGTAGACTTTATCAATTATATCTTCCTTGCCTTTTTCTTTCAACAAAGCAATTGCAGCCTGAAAAGCTATCAGTTTTTCAATCTGGGACATGTCAATTCCATAACAATCAGGGTATCTAATCTGAGGAGCAGAAGAAACAATGACGATTTTCTTGGGACGAAGGCGCTGCAACATGTGCAAGATACTCTTGCGCAAAGTAGTACCTCTGACAATGGAATCATCAATACAAACCAGGCTTTCTTTTCCCGGTTCAATAATACCGCCAGTGATATCATAAACATGAGAAACCAAATCATCGCGGGAAGAATCATCTGCAATAAAGGTTCTCATTTTCACATCCTTGTGGATTACTTTTTCCACACGGGGACGCATATTGATAATCCGGCTGATATCCTCAGGTTTAGCTTTTGGGCCCAGTTCCTGAATCCATTCTACTTTTTGATCATTGAGGTATTGCTCCAACTCTTTGATCATTCCCCAGAAAGAACTTTCAGCTGTATTGGGAATATATCCAAAGACAGTATTATCCAGATCATAATTAATGCTTTGCAGTACTTTGGGTACTACATATTTACCAAGATCTTTGCGCTCTTTATAAATATCCACATCACTTCCACGGGAGAAATAAATCCGCTCAAAAGAGCAGCTTCTTCTTTCCTCCTGCTTGGTAAATGGTTTTACTTTATAAGTTCCCTTGGCTTTGATACTCAAACAGTGCCCCCTTGGCAGCTCTGTAATCTCTTCAGGAAGAAGATTAAATACAGTACTGATCGTAGCTCTTTCAGAAGCCGCAACGATAAATTCATCACAGGCATAATAATAACAGGGACGAATACCATTGGGGTCTCTAACGACAAAGGCATCACCGTTGCCGATGATGCCTCCGATTACGTACCCGCCATCCCAGGCTTTGGCCGAATTTTTCATGATCTTTATTATATTCAGCTCCTGAGAAATCAGCTTGGTAATTTCGTTTCGGGTATAACCCTCTTTCTTAAACTTCCTGTAGAGGGTTTCATTGGCTACATCGACAAAATGTCCGATTCTTTCCAAAACTGTCTCGGTATCAGTCATATACTTGGGATGCTGCCCCAATTCGACCAGTTTTTGGAAAAGATAATCAACATTCGTCAGGTTAAAATTCCCTGCCAAAGCAAGGCTTCGATTGATATATTCATTGGTCCGGATCACCGGATGACAAGCGTCAATGGAATAGCTGCCATGTGTCCCATAGCGAAGATGTCCCATCAATACCTCTCCAGCAAAATCAAAATTTTGCTTCAGATACGTTGACTCCTGAAAATGTTCAGGATTTTGCTCTTTCAGTTTTAATAATTGTCCATCAATTTTTTTGAACAAACTTGTCCATGGTGATGGATTATTGTCTCTGATCCGGCCCATATAAGGAAGACCAGGTTTCACGTTTAATTTTACACTGGCCAGTCCTGCCCCATCTTGCCCTCTATTACGTTGTTTTTCCATTAATAAGTACATCTTTCTCAGGCCCCACAGGGCAGAACCGTACTTTTCTTCGTAATAATCGAGGGGTTTAAGAAGGCGAATCAGGCCGATGCCGCATTCATGTTTTATTTGATCACTCACGGGTAGAGGATAAAAGGTAAATGTTACTGCAAAGTTAAGGAATGAATTTGTATTATCCATCCAGAAAACTGACCAAACCCGGAATTGTGGGAAATTGTTTTAGAAACACAATACAGGATTGGTTATATAGAAAACGAATAAACGGCAAATATCATATTTAGGTAATAGAGATTATTTGTCCTAATCTCTCCTTACCTTTGCACAAAACTACCTGAAATATGAAAACGGTTACCTACCAGAATAAAACCTTTACTCTTTTCCTCGAAGAGGCCAAAATACAGGCAAAAATCGCAGAAATAGCGCAAAAAATAAATCAGGATTATGCAGGAAAGAGTCCTTTGGTTGTACCCATTCTCAATGGCTCATTTTTATTTGCAGCGGATTTGGTTCGTCATTTAACCGTTGATCCTGAAATTCATTTTGTCAGTATCTCTTCCTATGGAGATGCTTTGTCAAGTTCCGGAAAGGTCAATATTTTTCATGATCTTCAGGTTGAAATTCAAGGTCGCGATATTATCCTGGTAGAAGATATTGTAGATACCGGGCTGACCTGCCAGCATTATATGGAACACCTCAGAAAGTCTGCCCCGGCTTCAGTCAGACTCACCACCTTGTTATTCAAGCCCGAAACCTTCAAAGGAAATTATCAACCTGATTATATAGGCTTTGAAATTCCGCCTGAATTTGTCATTGGGTACGGGATGGATATTGCGCAGCAAGCCAGAGAATTAAGAGACATTTATCATTTGAAATAAAGCATGAAAAAGGTTAACATCCACAACTTACACGAAACACAATGGAAGACCTATTTTGAATTCTTTCAACGCACTACGTCTCGTTATATGCCCCGGGATTGGGTTGAAGATTGGGAAAGTTTCCGACAGAGAAGAATCGCCAATCTGACTGTATTGCCTTCCCGGGAAGTTGTATTCTTTGAAGGAGAAAATATAGTCGCCTGGATTCGGGTAGAAGAAGTTACAGGCAGGGCTTATTTTGACTGGAATACGCATGTATCGCCTTTACCTGAAACGCTTATGTTAGGATTAAAGACGGTAATGAGAGAGTTTCTTGTGGAAAGAAATTTACCCTCCATTAGCATAGAAACAGGAAACCCCTCTATGGCTGAACTGGCTCCTTATCTAAACGCCCGGATGATTAACCAGAGATATTTTTTTGAATTTCATCACCAGGAAGCAAATTTTCCTCTCATAGAACAAAGGCTAAAAACCTTTGAGCAAAATCATCCATCTATTCGCTTTCAATTGTATAAAGACCGTCCTGACGAAATTCTGGATGAATATATAGAATTGTACAATCTTGTATCTCTTGCCATTCCCCGGAAAGATGCCACTGGTGAGCCCTATCGTTCCTGGCCAGCGGAAAAATTGCGAAAACTCAATGAGTCAAACCGCAAAACAGGAAATACAACCTACACCGGGGTTTTGCGAAATGATTCGGGAAAAATGATTGGTCTTACAGACCTGAATATTAACACCCGACAAACAGAAAGAATGTATCAGGGTATGACCGGAATTCACCCCGATTATCGAAAAAAAGGCTTCGGAGAATGGCTCAAAATCGCCATGCTTCTGCGTGTAAAGGCTGATTTCCCAGGTTTTAAGATTATTGATACAGACAGCAATGCGTTAAATATTCCCATGCATAAGCTGAACCTGAAAATTGGATATAAAAAAACTTCCGAAGGCGGAGAATATGAAATTATGAGGGAAAACCTGTCTTAAAGACATGAATCAGCAGTAAAGCCATTTCACATCAATGATTTAGATGTTACATTTGTATCACAAAATTTAGCCTGCAACTACTATGAAAACCATCAATACCCTTATTCCTACTCGCATACTATGCATTTTTATTAGTCAAGATCGTCATGATTTATGGCTAACAGATCATATATAACCTTTTCCAAAACCTTTAATCGATTAACATGAAAAACCTTTTATCCTCAATCTGTCTGTTGCTTGTTTTACTACTCAATCAAGCCTGGGGCCAAAGTGCTACCGCTGTATTTATAAATGATCATCAAACTTCCAAAAACATTCCTTTGGATCTGGAGATTAAAGATTTCATTAACGATACCATTGTTGCTTTTGTCGAAGACCTGGGTTATCGGTCAGTTACTCCGGCTTTAACACTGCCTTCAACTACTATCATGAAATATACCTGGTATAACGCCAATACACAGGTTGTCTTTTTTAATCTTGATAATCAAAACGTTAACACCAATCTTAATTATTTTGCCTATTTCTACGGAACCAGTCTTTCCAAAGAATATGAACGAACAGCCATCAATGCTGCGGCTTCCAGCGGTTCCAAAATTCGTTATGTCTTTTTTCATAATGTCCCCGGGCTTCAGACCGTAGATTTTGTGGTGCGTGAAGCAGATCAAACCATCGCCAATGATATGAATTTTGAGGGCAATACCTTTAATATGGCGAATGAGTTTGATGTAACGGCCGCAGACAGCGGGATTATAGATATGACAGACCGTCATAATCAGAATATTGGGATCAGGGCATTTAAATTCAAACAAAGTGATTTTGCCGGTAAATCTATTTTTCTGTTTACCTCCGGAACCGATACCGATATGCAGATGTTTGCCGTAACGCTGGATGGTACGATTACCGAGCTAACTCCGACAGAACCCATTCTGATTCAGAATATTTCTCAGGAGCTTGATAAACAAGTTTCCATTTATCCGAATCCATTTGGTCAGAAGATTACGATTGAAGCTGCAAACGCGCTGGCAAAAGCAAAAATTGAGGTTTACAATCCTCAGGGGCAGTTGCTCAAAGTGCAAACAATCAATCAATTGGTTTCAGAACAAATCAACCTGGGGGATCTTCCCAATGGATTGTATATGGTGAAAATTGAAACGGAAGATGGGTATACAGTTAAGACCATTCAAAAAAGATAAATAACCAACTATGAGCAAAATCAACCCATGCGATGGGTTGATTTTGCTCATAACACCCTTGAATTCTGAGCTTTTTGTAATAATTTTGGGGTAATGATAAACGATCGAATTAACGCCTATCAACAGAGAGTTCAGACTCACCTTGAAAATCTCAGCGCCAATAAGCGCAAGTATGACCTGCTCTCTTATTCCAGGTTTGCAGTATTTATCCTGGGAATAGCAGTTGTCTATTTTCTTTTTAAAGTACACGTCCTGGCTGGTTTGGTAGGAGGAATGGGGATGCTGGTTTTATTTCTTTACCTCATCAAAATTCACACTCAGGTTGCGGAAAATCGTGAGCATCAATCACGGCTGCAAAAAATCAATGAAGATGAGATACGCACACTAAAAGGCGATTGGCGGGATCGGGACGCAGGTAAAGATTATATTGATCACAGCCATCCCTATACCTATGACCTGGATATATTTGGCAGGGCTTCCATTTTCCAATACATCAATCGTACCGGAACTATTCTCGGGCGAAAAGTGCTAAGCAATTGGGTACAAAACCCCTCTCAGGAAGTTGAAGAAATCAAAAGCCGTCAGGAAGCAGTAAAAAATCTGGCAAAAAAAATTGACTGGAACCTCAATTTTCAGGCATTGGGAGCCGGTAATCTGGAGTCGGAAGATGATTCCGCGTCCATTCTCAAATGGTTGGAAGAGCCTCTTTATTTTTCTACTCATCCGGTTTATCCAAAACTTCTTTGGGTTCTGCCTGTTTTATTTTTCACTGCGATGGCTTTCTGGATTATTCCGGATATTCCAGGGCTCCGGGAGCCTTTGGGTTTTCTACAAATTCCGGGGACAATCCCTACAGCAATCTTTTTGATTAACCTCGCTATTATTGGGACAAATCTGAGGCGTACTGGAAAACAGCAGATTCAAGTGGGGAAAAAGTCTACGATGCTTCGCAAATATGCTACCCTTCTGGCACAGATTGAGAATGAAACGTTTGATGCGCCTCGTTTGGTAGAAAATCAAAAAAAACTGGCCCACGAAGGGACGAAAGCCTCCGAAGCCATACAACAATTGGGCGACCTCACCTATATGCTCGATCAGCGCCTGAATATCATGATGGGGCTTTTTCTCAATGGGGCATTACTATGGGATATTCTGTATCAGGTGAAACTGGAAAAATGGCGACAAACCTATCAGGAAAAATTACCCGTTTGGTTTTCTGTTATCAGTGAATGGGATGCCCTTGTAAGTCTTGGTCGTTTTGCCTATAACCGACCTAAACTGATTTTTCCTTCTATTAATAATGGCCCATTCCACTTAAAAGCAGAAGCCCTTGGTCATCCTCTTCTCAATCCACAAAACAGAATTGACAATGATGTAGAGATCGGTGGACCAGGAGAATTTTTAATTATAACAGGCGCCAATATGGCGGGAAAAAGTACCTTTCTGCGCACCGTAGGAGTGAATTTAATTCTGGCTATGAATGGGGCTCCAGTATGTGCAAAGGCTTATTCTTTTGCTCCTATTGAAATGATTACCAGTGTCAGAGCTACTGATTCTCTGGATGATCATGAGTCTTATTTTTATGCAGAATTGAAGCAATTGAAAAAGATTATTGACAAGCTTCAGGAAGGGAAACCTGTTTTTATTATTGTGGATGAAATGTTGCGGGGAACCAATTCAAGGGACAAACAGGTAGGATCGCGGAAATTTATTGAGCAGCTAATGAAATTGAATGGCGTGGGATTGGTGGCGACTCATGATTTGTCGCTGGGGACGCTGGCGGATGAGTATCCGGGAAAGGCGCGCAATAAGCGTTTTGAGGTGGAGATTAAGGATGATCAGCTTGATTTTGATTATAAATTGAGAGATGGGATTTCACAGAATCTGAACGCTACTTTTTTGATGCAGAAGATGGGGATTATGCCTTAGGGTGATGCTACTTTTTTATAAAAAAGTAGCGCAAAAAATCGGGGAATTTAATGCAACGCACAGGCCACACCGA